>NZ_PZKQ01000038.1:0-11107 GCF_003046645.1 Escherichia sp. MOD1-EC6475
ATACATGCGAGAGAGGCAAATGTCTTTTCGGGTCTGACGGCGCTTAGAGCTGAATTGACTATCGGCGAAGGTGAGTTGATCGCTCATGATGTGCCTCTGGGATGCGCTCCGGATGAATATGATAATCTCATATCAAGAACTTGTTCGCACCTTCCCTGGAATTTACTGTCAGCACCGGCGTTAAAGTTTACTTCTGCGATCCTCAGAGTCCTTGGCAGCGGCAGCGGGGAACAAATGAGAACACAAATGGGCTAATTCGGCAGTACTTTCCTAAAAAGACATGTCTTGCCCAATATACTCAACATGAACTAGATCTGGTTGCTGCTCAGCTAAACAACAGACCGAGAAAGACACTGAAGTTCAAAACACCGAAAGAGATAATTGAAAGGGGTGTTGCATTGACAGATTGAATCTACAACGGCTTTTTTTAATATGTCCCGTTCGTCGGTAACCCGCTTCAGCTCTTTCTGGAGACGGCGGATCTCGGCCTGAGCATCTGACTGTTCTTTATTAGTGGAAGAATCCGGACCGTACTTCTTTATCCAGGAGTAAAGGCTGTGGGTGGTGATATCGAGACGTGTTGCAACGCTGGCAACAGAATAACCGCGATCAACAACCTGTTTGACTGCTTCAATTTTAAACTCTTCGGGATAACGCTTACCACTCATGGGCACCTCTCTTTAAGTCATCTTAAATGACTCTGAGGTGTCTATTAAACCTGTGGCGATTCAGTGGGAAGCCTCGCCCGACAGGGCGGGGAGCAGTCACTATGGATTTTCTTTGGCGCGGTCTGGCCATTAGGGGTCATGTTTGCTGCAACGTTTCTTCTGATGTGGATATTCACCCTTCCAGGTGATTTCTATAGAAAAAAAGCCAGACATTGATACAATCGCTGCGGGTGCTTGAGGCTATCTGCTTCAGGCATTACCCGAAAAGCAGATAGAAGAAAGCCCCAGATAACATTACGCGTCCTGCAAGACGCTTAACATTAATCTGAGGCAATATCTATGCTTAGCATACGTAGATTAGCCTCTTACCGACCAAAAGGTCAAGGAGAAGCAGGCTATGAAGCAGCAAAAAGCGATATTAATCGCTCTGATCGTCATCTGTTTAACCGTCATTGTGACGGCACTGGTAACGAGGAAAGACCTCTGCGAGGTACGAATCCGAACCGGCCAGACGGAGGTCACTGTCTTCACAGCCTACGAATCTGAAAGGTAAGAGACCTGGCGGGGAGAGATCCCCGCCACTCTTCGTGTGTCAGGTATCCTCAATGCACCCTTTCCTCTCCAAATAAAAAAGCTCCCAAAGGAGCTTTAAAATACAAGGGATGACTCTTAATCCCACTCAATCCAGTTGTAGACGATACGAAGTGACGGGCGCACAGCGGCAGTCACATCTTCGGTACTAAAGTCGATTGCATCACTGTAGATTTTGCAGTCCAACATTTCAATTGTTGTAGCAGCTTTTGTCACAGCGTTAACCCCGGAAGATTTGGATTCAGGGGTAGCAGCCATCGTGATATCAACATAGTCCTTCGCCGCAATGCGATCCTTAATGAACTGAAGAATATCGCCTTCGATAGTCTCCACGCACTGGACCTGGATTTCCCCAGAGTTTCGAATTGGTCCGTGCTGGTTGAACTTCACACCATTCGGACCATAGTCCTCCACATTCTCTCGAGTCATTTCAGGGATTTGCGACGTGCGAACCAGTACGCTGATATCTTCATGGCCTGCAAAAGTGAGCTGGAATTCAGAAGATACCAGTCGTTCGCCTTTGGCCGCGTTGGCAGTATAGCGGCCCTTAATAAATTTACGGTTTCCCTTAGTGTTATTGTGCCCCATATAAAATCCTTTTACTGGAACGCCCGAACAATATCGGAGCTGTTATATATCGAAGAACCGGTCAACTGGAGGTTGACGGTGTTTTTCAGGAAATATCCATTACTGTCCCTTGGCGCATCGAGATCAAAACTTAAGTCCTGGATGGCGACATCGGTGATGTTGATCCGGCGACCAATGTTTAGCGTCACGCGCTCCGGGATTCGACCACCAACATTGGCCGCTTTTAGTTCCGGGCTAATCATGGCTGTCAACGCGGCGATAGCGCCTGAAACTTCAATGAATGGATTGTTCAAAGCAATGAAAGTTACAGGCAGCGTGAACGTCGGCGGAGTCCCCCCTTCCCAAACCATTAAGCTATTCCAACGGGCAACCGACGTTGTTTCAGTACCTACTTGCACAAAACCACCCAGAGCACCAGAAACAGATCCCATGGACATACCGGTAAACGGCGCTTCCCAATTCTGGGCCATGTTCATTGCCGCTCCCTGGCTGATATATCCGGTAACCTGGTACTGAGAGTTCGTTAAAGTAACTTTCAGATATGGCGATACACCGTCAGCCTGGCTGTAAACCCCATAAGCTATAGGAGCCATTCAAGTTAAAGGCCGGAGTTCTCCGGCCTCCTCCTTTAGACAAGGCGCTTACGGCGCAGTTTCATTGACTTTTTGCGGGCAAGTTTTGCCGCGCCGGTCTGGGCTTTTCGACGCGCTTTTTTCAGCGCCGATTTTTGAGCCGCAGTCAGACGTTTTTTACGCAGGCGTTTACGGATGAGTTTGATCTCACCGTTACGAACAACCTTCTTAAATGCTTCAGTCAGCATTTCATCAGAAGTGCCAGCAACAACAAACGCCGCTTCCAGTTCGTCGCGGTCGTCGCTATCTAAACCAGCGATAGAGGCACCAACATCAGCAGCTGCGTCGTCGTCTTCATCGTCAGCCAGTGCTTCGATCAGGTCATCATCTACACCGCATGCTGCGAGGAAGTCAGCAACATTTGCCCATGCTTCGTTATAGGCATCGTCCTGTTCTTCTGTAACTTCGGAGTCGTCGTCATCAGAGATACCAGCGATAGCCTGAACGAAACCATCAAGGGAGTCGAAAGTCAGATCACCGCTATCAGCCCAGGCGAAAACGGCGTCGGCCGCATCACTCAACGCATTCTGCATAGCACTTCGATTTGCAGCTTCCAGAATCATCTGGTGCGCCTGTTCGACGGTCCATTCTTTACCGTCTTTCCCTTCCAGGATTTGCTCAGGAGCCGTGGCAGATGGAGCGTTATCGTTAGTCTGTGCCGCCGGTTCCGGATTATTATTAATAACCGGATCTGTTGTCGGTTCGGCGCTTGCTCGGGCAGACTCCATCAACTGCACAGGATCAGAGTTCAAAGCGAAACGAGACAGTCCATTCCCCAAAAATGCCCCGGATTGAAAAAAGTTTTTGCTCATTGTATTTCCTTACTTAATAAGCAGCGGTACGCCCTGGATACGACGGGCTACGCCAGTCGGGCAGCAGGCCCAGACTACTTCCCATTTATCGAATTCCGCCTGCGTAACTTTCAGCACATACGGTTCTGTACCGTCAGCATCAGGATCACGAGGAGCCACCAGAGCGCCGGAGGCGACAAAGCGATCCAAAAGTTTGGTCATCCCTTTAGTCAGGCCAGACTCAGTAATGCCGTCCGGGTTATGCTTCATCTGTCGGGCTAACTGGACAAAGAAACGGCTGATTGCGTTCATCAGGGATGGGACGTGCTGGAAATGCAGATAGTTGTCCTGCGTGCAGCAAGTTAAAGCATCATCGATGATCATCTGGCCCGAAGTACCTACAGATACTTTATTGAGTCGGCCCTTGACCATAGCTTCTTCGTCCGGGGTGTCTTCAGGATACAGCGGCTGAAGTGATGCACGAGCAATGACGGCACGTTCTTCACCAGCCGGTGAGTAATGCCAACCGCCGACATCGGAGTTTTTCTTGACGCCACGAGCTTTCGCCTCATACGCCGCGCCAGACAGACCGAAGACCACGCGGGATTGGGTCCATTTGTCTTTGCAGGAGAACGGGAAATGATAGACAGCACAGCTTACATAATCGGTACCAAGTAAACCGGTATCTTCAACAGCAGAGATCGCTTCCGTGTACGTCAATGTCGGTTTGACATCAAAGAAGCCATCAATCAAGCGATCAGAACAGATATTACCTAACGCAGTGATCGCCGCATTGTCATAGCAACCCAGGCCGAGAACAGCGGTGTACATGTACGGCGCATTGTTCAGCACTTTCACCGCACGCAGGTAAGCAGCAGTGGAAATGTTCGACTGATCGCCGTTGGTACCGTCAGTGAACGCCAGCGATTTTTTATTTGTTACTTTCGCCGTCGAAATCAGCTCTTCATTAACAACCGCGCGCAGATATTTAGAACGGGCTTCCAGAGCCGTAGGCAGATAACACAAGCGGCCCATGTCATCTTTCGCTTCTTCCGCCAAAGACACAGTGTGTGTCTCCAGGGTCGTTACCACACCGAGCGAAGTCGTCTGGGTCAGTTTTAAGAGGAAGCGTTCATTACCCGCGCTGTCCGCTGTTGCCGTTTCGATGGTTAACTCACGGGTAGGAGAAATACACGGATCACCATCATCAACGTAGATAGCAAAGGCTTCGCCGCTATCAAGTTCAATTTCAGAACCGTATGGCAACGCACTGTAAGCCGGTTCGCCTGATTCATCGAACATAATAATCGGGAACTTCGCATCATCCGGAACAGCACGGACAACATAACCAGACGTTTGCTGAATAGCTTCGTACACATGGCGAATTGGTTCGAACTGTGAGCCGGAGGACGGCTTCAGCGGTTCGCCGAGAACATCTTCGTAATTGGACTCAGTAACCGCAAGAACAGTAAACGGCTTGCCACGCGCAAATACGCCAATACCTGCCCACAAGCTGCTATTTAATACAACACCGGTAGATAACGTCGCATCGGCATTGATCGGGCTAACAGCGACACCGGATGCATTACCTAATGACTGTTGAATTGAATATTGAGACATAACTTTCCCTGTTATGCGCCCCGCACGGGGCGCTATGTTAAACGGAGAACTTCCCCTGATTACTCAGAGTCACCGGCATCAATCGTGTCGCCGCTTATAAAGTTAAGCCCGCCTTTTTTGGCCATTGTCAGCGTTACACGAGTGAAGTAATCAGCGCCGTTGCGTGGGTGCATATCGTTGATAGCCGAACCCCACAGCGTGGTACGGTTGACCAGCGCCGGAGTGGTCGGATGCTGGAACGGGATGGCCGGGACAGCATCACCAGTCACGAAGCCTGCTTTACCCGGATTTTCATCACGGACGTAGCACAGCACATCCATCGAGCTGAACTGAATGTTCTCTGTCGTTAAGTTCTTACAAATACCAGCAGGTACTTCGTACACTTTCACGTTACCGAACAGGGTACCGATGTAGTGAACATACGGAGTCTGGATATAGTCTTCGGCTGGCTGGAAGAAATCCTTCGGCAACTGTTTGAAGAAAGATGCTGCATCAGCACCAGCAAACATCCCCATCGCACCAGAAGATTTAACGCGCTCAATAATGTCGCGATATACAGTCTGGAATTTGCCACGAATGATGGTTGCCCATACATCAAAGGACTGGTTAACCGGCAGAGCGATGTCAAAGGTGTCGGTCGCAAGAGTACGCCAGATCATGATGCGAAGACGCAGCATATCCTGTTCATGAGACAGGTATTCCTTCAGGGTGCGGAACTGTAGGGAACCCAGGTCCAGACCAAATTCACGCTGTGCTTCATACGCCGCCTGTACCGTGTGCTCAGCCGCGATAACGAACTGACTTGGGGACAGGGTGTATTTCTTCATTTCGTGGTTGATCAGCGGGATCAGCTCAGGAGCGGCTTCAATATTGATTTCCGTCTCAATTGCGATCTCAGTGCCTTTATCCGGCGCTTTGGAGAACGACAGGGCAATCTGACCAATGTTGTAGTTCAGAGAGCAGGTAACAGTGATTTGCTCACCAGCAGCATTAGTAAACGAGTGAAGTAGGCTGCCGGAACCGTTATCAACAACAGACTTAATACGGTTAACGTAGATGTTAGTGCGACCTTTTCGGATTGGTACATTCTGGCCTTCGAAGTCTTCCATCTTGAAGGTTGCGATTTTGCTGGTGCCATCGGAGCTTGCCACCAGCACATAGCGGCGACGTAACTGGCTGTACACACCGACGGATTGCATGTCCAGAACATCACCAGCAGCATAAGAACCAAAAGATGAACCTGCCACGTTAAAGACTTCATAGATGTCGGACTGGTCACGCGTAACCGGAATGAAGGTACACGCATCAGCGGTAGCTGCCCCCAACTGAACAGGCAGGATCATCGCGAGGAATAAAGGCAGATGCATAACACCGTCAGAAACGCTCATCATCTCTGCTGCGACGGATTCCAGCATCGCTTTATTAGTGGCATCCATGCTATTGCGGGTGGACTCAATCAGGCAGTTTTCCAGCGTCTGGTGGCAGGAGGCCAGAATTTCCGGACGCGGCATAGATTTATGTGCTGCGGCGTAGTCAGCCAGTGCACTTGCCCACGCTGTAGCGATTTGAGCGGTGGCATTATCAGAGATACCCGCAAAAACCGGGTCTTTACGTGCAGCTTCAAGGATAGATGCGGCACGCGCGGCATCATCTTTAATGAATTGGTTATCAGTACCGAACTGCGCAGTGCTTGCCCAGCCAAGCACAGCTTTAGAGCGTTTTGCGATATCTGCAATACGATTCTGGTATTCGCGTAAGTTACTCAATTTACTCTTCCTTAAACACAAGGCACTTGTGTGAATCCCTTTTCGGAAGAGATTTTATTGAAAGTCACTTGTTGACTTTCTCGCGAAAAGTAATTTTTTAAATTTTTTGTGCGGGGAAGTGGACGGTGAATGCAGGCGTTAAATCGTGGGAATTTCAGTCTGAAATTCTCCTAAAAAACACATGCAAATCATAAGTTTAGTAATGAAATTGGTGCGGGACATTTTAGGAAGGGGAGGGGCTAACACCACCTCCCACCAGCGGGATTATTCCCCAGCAGACATTTTCCCAATGATTTTTTTTATTGCTTCGTCAATTTCAGTTTGCACTTCAGACGGGAGTCTGGAGAACTCGTAGGCGACAACCCGTTTTTTCGGATCGGACTTCTTTCGAGCATATTGGCGACGGTCAGAGAAGTCTCGCAGCTTCTCAACCACCACAGATTTAACCGGCGCGGGCTTCAGGCTTTTGCTTTCCGCTTTGAAGATAGCCAGTATCTTCGCTTTATCCTCTTTCGCGCCCTCAGTCTCTGCAATTCGTTCGCGCACCGTATCAACCAGCTCTTCAATAGGCACGCTTTTAGCGTTGGCATCCTCGGAGATCTGGAGCAGTAACTGGTAATCTGGCAGGGCGAGATCGCTGGCAACAGGGAAGACAGCAATCATCTCATCCGGCACCGCTGCCGCCTGGAACGCGCGCGTAACTTTAGCCTTTGAAATGTTCTCAGCGCGGGCGATCTCTTCTTTGGTCATGCTCTTACCATACATAACCTCGAAGCGTTTACCCAGTTCGCGCAGGGTGTGTTCGCGGGCTGTCTGGATATCAATGGCCAGCTGGCGTGCATCCGCCAGGCTGATCTCATCTTTCGTCACCAGAATCTCAAATTTCGTTTCATTGAAGATACACGCAGCGCGGCGACGTGATCCGTCCAATACCTCAATGCGCTCCCCAACCATACGACCGATAGCCGGGAAGAACTGTTGCAATTTAATGGTGCGGGAAATATCGCTTACCGACTCAGGGGTGAGCAGAGACTGATCGCGGCCGTTAACTGCCGGGTCAACGAACGTGCGCGACTCAATCTCACCACTCAGCACAACGGTAAGCAAAAATTTAGCCTGGCGGCCAGATTTTAGGGTAAAGGTTTTGGTGCCTTCACTGCCTTCAAGCATGCGAGCAAACTCGGAGCTATTCTTGCCCAGCACTCGTCCACGGGAAACTATTTTTTTCATGCCGCCTCACCCCTAACAAACTCAATTCGATCAAACACAGCCTTAGTGAAACGCTCGGCCTCGGTTCGTGCCTTCTTCAGCGCCTCTGCACTGCCTGGATACGATTGCGGGTTGGCACTGATTACGGTGTCGAAAGACTCGCCGCATCGCTCAAATCCATCCAGACGAGGCAGAGAAGAGTCCAGAATGTTGCTGGCGTAAACCTCACGCGCAAGGCTGTGTGATGTCTCGTGATCGCGCTTGCCGGTCATCTTCGACATAAAACCAATGCTGGCGCTTAAACGCGGTTCTACGCCTTCCTCCTCCAGTTGCTCCAGCATTTCTGGCAGACGGGTGAGATATTTCAGTGTTGAGTGGAAGTCAACCTGGGCTGGTGGGGTAGGGGTAAGCAGCAAATCGCTGGCCGCCAGACCGTTGAGCAGGAACGGATCCAGGTGTGGACCGGTATCAATAAAGATAAAGTCATAATCATCCGCAACACGATCAATGATATTGCGTCGAAGGATTTCGTACTGATTTTGTCCGGGAAGATGCTCTTCAACCAGCTCTTTCCATTGGCTGGCAACAAAGCCATCGTCGATAGAGGCTGGAATCACGTCTACGCCAGGAACGATGGTCGGACGAATCACCTCTTTGCGTAGCGTCTCCGCGTCCAAGTCGTTCAGCATCGCCTGCGCGGCGGTTTCCAGGATGGAACCAATACTGTGAGTATGGTCGAGGAACATTGTGCTGGATGCCTGAGGGTCAAGGTCAATTACCAGAATGCGCAGATCGTGACGCAGTAAATCCTGATGCACACGCAGAGCGTGCGCCAACGTGACTGTGGAAACCGTTTTGGATACGCCACCCTTCAGGTTTACGACAAAAATAACGTAAGGCGATTTGTGAATGTCGCGATATTTTGGGATCTTACGGTGGGCATAGATATCAATGACGTTCTGGATGGTCAGCGCGTACTGTTCAACGTTACCGACCTGTTTCTTGTTGAACTGGTACCCATCATCTTCCATCTCTTTGATGGCCTGCTCCACAATGCGGCGGCTCAGCTTCGGCAACTTTGCCACAGCGTTACGAGTGAACGTCTGATAATACTCGGTCTGATTGAACTCTTTGCGCTGATCTTCAATATCCTGACTCATGGCCTTAAGTAATGCGCTTGCACGAAGAGCTATGGTGCCGACACCGCCGTAATCGCGTTTCATCATCATCTCCTTATCATTTCGTATGAGTGAATTGTACGTTTGATTCTGCTACGTGCAACTTATTTTGATTCGTGCGTAAATTATTGCACGTAAAGAAATGGCGATGAGGCTATTAGATGTGTGCTGGAGGGATGATGCAGGACCAGAATGTGCGATAGAGGGAAGTCGCATTGAATTATGTGTTGTGGAGGGATCGCTGGTATCAAATATGTGCGCTGAAGGGAAAGATAGAAGATTAGATGTGCGCTGGAGGGAAACTTGGATGGTTAGATGTGTGCTGGAGGGAATGTCTGGGCAAACTGCGTGGCGCAACCCTCCAGCGCACACCAAAAACAGGAAAATGGGCAGGCATTCCCGGCAGCGCACATTTTTCAAATGCAGCTGCCCTCCAGCACACACTTATTCGGGAAGTTTCAGCTTTGGATTGCGAGAATGGACGATTACAAAACTTTCCCGGCCTTTCTTCTCAATTGAACAGTCGAGATAGCCAATTGTTTTAAGCTGTTCTATCGCTTTCTTAATGATACGGTTTTGCTCGCCAACAGCTGACTGCAAAGCCAGGCGCTCACGGATTCGCGCGAACGATAGCGGCAACGGGTTCTGCGGAAGGCTTTCGATGAAAGTGTAAATGGCTTGTGCAGCTTCTTTCTTCGGAAGGGCACGCAAGGCGTGGTGTTGCAACAGAACGCGATAATCAAGCTGGAACAGCTCCCAAAGCTTCGAATCGGCCTCCAGCTCTATCAGATCAAGGTCAGCATCAAAACGCCCGACCTTCAGCAGACCAGTCTGATAGCCGCCTTTAGCATCTTTTCCGCGCTTAAAAGCGATACCCTTGTTACGCAAGCGTCCAAGTGATTCATGAATGGTTAAACGCAGTTTCGCATCCAGACGTTTTGAGGGGAAACCACAGGCTTTAGCGAACTCCTGAAACGATAACTGGATGGTGTTTGAAGACAAGCCGTATTTGCTGAACGCGTAGATGACACCGATCCACGTTTTGAAATCAGTATCCATATCGAGTCGAGGACCGGTGATTTTAATATCATCGTAACCCTCGGCTTTAGCTATCTCCAGCTGGGAAAACGCTTTGGTGGCATCAATCTCTTTACTTTCTCCTTTGCTCTTTGATGGCTTCGGAACGAATACCCCCAAGCGCATCAACGCTACAGGCTGCACAGTGTTGTTTGAATTAACTGTTAGTTCTTTTGCCTTACTTTCAATGTCTGCGTAAAGAATATCGGAGATAAATGATTGATTCATATTACTTTTTCCGAATTATGTGGATAGTTTTTATAAGTGGTGATAACTACCCAGGCTTTCCCGTCAGCACACATCCTATATCCCGCCAGCACACATTAGCAACCCGTCAGCACACATTTTTATCCCTCCAGCACACATCGTTTTCCCTCCAGCACACATCGCGATACACTTCTAAGCCAGACGTGACGCGGCCTGCAACGATCAGGGATCTATATGGATCTAATTGGGATCTGTATGGACCTAATTATTGGATCTACCCAGTGGATAATGTGGATAAGTGAAAAATCGGCCAACATAGCCGGTTGGAAGGAAGGGTATTATTCTACGCTTTCGATAAGAAGACCATGTTCATAACATTTAAGCTCATCGCCTTCGTACAGGAATTGGTATCCAATACCACCATTTTCATGGACATTAGGGAATAACTCATAACTCACTGAAGAGCAAATCACACCAATGCAGCGATCAACGCCTTCTCGTTCTTCAGTGCTGAAAAAATCCTCTTCGGTAAGGACATGAGTACATTGCTCATCAGCATAGGTCGGAAATACATGCTCGATGCAATCCGGGTGTTTTAAACCAAGCTGATCGGCAAGCTCGAAAGCATGACGGTATTGTTCAGATCCTGGCTTGCCAACAGTGATGTGCTCAATTTTGTAGATTGAAGTTGCTTTGTTGATAGTTTGCTTTACTGTTACTTTATCAGACATAAAAATCCCTTTTAGTTACCTCTGATAGCGCGGTGATGCTGCCAACTTA
>NZ_PZKQ01000039.1:0-59362 GCF_003046645.1 Escherichia sp. MOD1-EC6475
TGGCTGCCACACCATGTTGCCGGGCAACAAGGGAGACCGTCATTCCCGGTTCAAAGCTCTGCTGAACGATAGCGATCTTTTCCTGTGTAGTACGCCGTCTGCGTTTCTCCGGCCCTAAGACATCAATCATCTGTTCTCCAATGACTAGTCTAAAAACTAGTATTAAGACTATCACTTATTTAAGTGATATTGGTTGTCTGGAGGTTCAGGGGGCCAGTCTACTGCCTGTTTTGGCCGTGTAATATTCTTAATTTAACCATTTGAATATGATGATATTGTAAGATATCAGAAATTTAATTATCTGGAGATACGGCTTTACGACTACTGAACCTTAAAGTAATAGTTGATAATTCAGTAGTACATCAAGTGATATAACTAATTATATTAAAAAAGTTTTTTATACAATCGCATTGTAAAGAAGCATCAGCTACTTATAAAGCCCCAAAAAAATATATATTAATTCATGCTGAAATAATATTTTCGACCGTAGTTCACGTTTGAAATGATTAATGACCTGCGCCTCTCACGCAGGTCAAATCAGGAAACTGTGTAACCGGCAAATAAGATGTTCGTAAACAGCGGGTATCATCAGTTGCCCTCAAAATACAGCTGATTTACATTTTTGCTTTTACACGTGCGATAGCCTCTTCATAAGAGGGCTTATTTTTTTCCGCATAAGCGAGTTGATAATGCTGCAATGCATCAGCGTTCTGTCCTGCAGTTTCATAAATTTTGGCAATGTTATAATAGGAGTTAGCGCGCGTTGTCGCCGCATTTGCTCCACTGGCTAACGAGATCGCTTTACGATTTGCCCAAATCGCTTCCGCTATGTTGCCATTTTTCTGATAAGCCAGATCCAGGTTACTAAATGCCTGTCCGTAATTGCCGTCTAATTCTGTTGCCTGTTGGAAGAGTTGAATGGCTTGCTCAAGTTGACCGGTTTTGTAAACAGCTTCACCTTCATGATTATATTTTCTTGCCAGTTGAGTATCTCCACTGTTTTGCATCGCGGGCGAAGCCGGAGTTGAAGAGCCCGTCGCAGGCATTATCACAGTGGCTAAATCCCTGACGCCTAATGTGGTGTCATTAAAATTGGCGCTGGTAACAGAGTTGATATCTTCAAACTCGCCGTCTGGATTGAGTTTAAACACGGTCCAGATGTTCCCTCGTTCTCCAGCAGGGACACTATAACTACGTACCAGGGAGCTCGGCAGAACAATTTTCTTCATGTATAAATCCTTTTACTGAATGGAGAAGAGATATTTCGCCGGGCATTATTGCGCAAGGGATGGGAAAAAAAGCAGCGGGAAAGCTTTTCAGATTAGCGCCCGAATAAAAACAAAAAAGGCCATCATAAGATGGCCAACCATGTCGAAACCGACAGCCCTTCGCCATTCCTGTAGAGGGAAGCGGCGAGGGCTATTTCTTATTACAGATATTTATTTCAGAACAGTTTTCAGTGCTTCACCGATATCAGCCAGGCTGCGAACGGTTTTCACGCCTGCGGCTTCCAGGGCAGCGAACTTCTCATCCGCAGTCCCTTTACCACCGGCAATGATGGCGCCAGCATGACCCATACGTTTGCCTTTCGGCGCAGTCACACCGGCAATGTAACCCACAACTGGCTTGGTGACGTGCTCTTTGATGTACGCAGCCGCTTCTTCTTCTGCGCTACCGCCGATCTCACCGATCATCACGATCGCTTCGGTCTGCGGGTCTTTTTCGAACATTTCGAGAATGTCGATAAAGTTAGAACCTGGGATCGGGTCGCCGCCGATACCCACACAGGTCGACTGACCGAAACCGTAATCCGTGGTCTGTTTAACCGCTTCATAGGTCAGTGTACCGGAACGGGAAACGATACCCACTTTACCCGGTTTGTGAATGTGACCCGGCTGGATACCGATTTTGCATTCACCCGGGGTGATAACGCCCGGGCAGTTCGGGCCGATCATACGAACGCCTGCTTCATCCAGCTTCACTTTCACGGTCAGCATATCCAGCGTCGGGATACCTTCAGTGATGGTGATAATCAGTTTAATGCCTGCATCGATGGCTTCCAGAATGGAGTCTTTGCAGAACGGCGCTGGTACATAGATAACAGAAGCAGTAGCGCCAGTGGCGGCAACGGCTTCACGCACGGTGTTGAACACCGGCAGGCCGAGGTGGGTGGTGCCGCCTTTACCTGGAGTTACGCCGCCAACCATTTTCGTGCCGTATGCAATGGCCTGTTCAGAGTGGAAAGTCCCCTGGCTACCGGTAAAGCCCTGGCAGATAACCTTGGTGTTTTTATCAATTAAAATGGACATTATTTCCCCTCCACTGCGGCAACAACCTGCTGAGCTGCATCCGTCAGACCTTTTGCTGCAATAATATTCAGGCCACTGTCAGCCAGTTTCTTCGCGCCGAGTTCGGCGTTGTTACCTTCCAGACGTACCACGACCGGTACGTTAACACCCACTTCCGCTACCGCGCCGATGATACCGTCAGCGATCAGGTCGCAACGAACGATACCGCCGAAGATGTTAACCAGAACGGCCTTCACTTTGTCGTCAGAGAGGATGATTTTGAACGCTTCGGTCACGCGCTCTTTGGTAGCGCCACCACCAACGTCAAGGAAGTTAGCCGGTTCGCCGCCGTGCAGTTTAACGATGTCCATCGTACCCATCGCCAGACCTGCACCGTTAACCATACAACCGATGTTACCGTCCAGCGCAACGTAGTTCAGCTCCCACTGTGCAGCTTGTGCTTCACGCGGATCTTCCTGCGACTGGTCGCGCATTTCGCGCAGATCAGGCTGGCGGAACAGTGCGTTGCCGTCAGCGCCCAGTTTGCCATCGAGGCAGACAAGATCGCCCTGTTTAGTAATAACCAGCGGGTTGATTTCGATCAGCGCCAGGTCGCGCTCCAGGAAAATGGTCGCCAGACCCATGAAGATTTTGGTGAACTGCTGAACCAGTTTACCTTCCAGACCCAGTTTGAACGCCAGCTCACGTCCCTGATACGGCATCGGGCCAGTCAGCGGATCAAGCGCAACTTTGTGGATCAGGTGCGGGGTTTCTTCCGCCACTTTTTCGATTTCCACACCGCCTTCGGTGGAGGCCATAAAGACCACGCGACGGGAACTACGGTCAACAACAGCACCGAGATACAGCTCTTTAGCGATATCGGTCGCCGCTTCAACCAGAATCTGGTTAACCGGTTGGCCATTGGCGTCTGTTTGATACGTTACCAGACGCTTGCCCAGCCAGTTCTCTGCAAAAGCACGGATGTCTTCTTTGCTGTTTACAACTTTCACACCGCCCGCTTTACCACGGCCACCAGCGTGAACCTGACATTTCACTACCCACGGACCCGCACCGATTTTTGAAGCGGCTTCTTCTGCTTCGCGCGGAGTAGTACAGGCATAACCCACTGGCGCCGGTAAGCCATAGCGGGCAAAAAGTTGTTTTGCCTGATATTCATGTAAGTTCATGTGTTCTGTCCATCCTTTAGTAATCGTTATCTTTTAAACCGTAGACCGAATATGACGTATCGTTTCCGGGCATTGTCGGTCACCCGTAAGCCTGATAAGACGCGCCAGCGTCGCATCAGGCTTCAATTGCCGGAGAAGGCGATAACCCCTTATCCGGTCTACAGTGCAGGTGAGGCTTAAACTACTATACGTCCAGCAGCAGACGCGTCGGATCTTCCAGCAACTCTTTGATCGTTACCAGGAAGCCCACGGATTCGCGACCATCGATCAGACGGTGATCGTAGGACAACGCCAGGTACATCATCGGCAGGATCTCAACCTGACCATTCACCGCCATCGGACGATCTTTGATAGCGTGCATACCCAGAATTGCGCTCTGCGGCGGGTTGATGATAGGCGTTGACATCAGGGAACCGAACACACCACCGTTGGTTATGGTGAAGTTACCACCGGTCAGATCTTCAACCGTCAGCTTACCGTCACGGCCTTTAACAGCCAGCTCTTTGATTTTCTTCTCGATATCTGCCATGCCGAGGGTATCGACATCACGCAGAACCGGCGTCACCAGACCGCGCGGCGTAGAAACCGCCATGCTGACGTCGAAATAGTTGTGGTAAACCACATCATCGCCATCGATAGAAGCATTCACTTCCGGGTAACGTTTCAGGGCTTCAACCACAGCTTTCACGTAGAAGGACATAAAGCCCAGACGGATGCCGTGACGTTTTTCAAATGCTTCACCGTACTGCTTACGCAGATCCATAATCGGCTTCATGTTGACTTCGTTGAACGTGGTCAACATGGCGGTGGAGTTTTTCGCTTCCAGCAGACGCTCTGCCACACGCTTACGCAGGCGAGTCATCGGGACACGTTTTTCGCTACGTGCAGCCAGTGCTGGTTGTGCCGCTGGAGCAGCAGCAGCCGGTGCAGACTCTTTCGCCGTGGCTTTCGCCAGATGTTTTTCCACATCTTCACGGGTCAGACGACCACCGACACCAGTGCCTTTAATCGCGCTAGCTTCGAGGTTGTGTTCAGCCAGCAGGCGACGGATCGCCGGGCTTAACGCGTCGTTGTTTTGCTCTTCCAGAGACGCCTGCTGGCGTTGTGCCGGAGTGGACGCTTTCTCTTCAGATTTGGCGCTGGTTTCTTTACCGGCGCTGTTGCCTTCACGCAGGCGACCGAGGATCTGACGAGACGTTACAGTTGTACCTTCATCTTCCAGAACCGCATCCAGAATGCCGTCTGCTGATGCCGGTACTTCCAGTACCACTTTGTCAGTTTCGATTTCTACCAGCACTTCATCACGTACGACTGCGTCGCCGGGTTTTTTATGCCAGGTTGCGACGGTGGCATCGGCTACGGATTCAGGCAGGTCAGGGACCAGAATATCTACGCTACTCATTGTGTATCCTTTATTTATTCGACGTTCAGCGCGTCATTAACCAGATCTTGTTGCTGTTTCTGGTGAACGGACATATACCCTACCGCCGGAGAGGCGGAGGCCGGGCGGCCTGCATAACGCAGAGAAGCCCCAAACGGAATCACTTCACGGAAATGATGCTGGCTGCAGTACCATGCGCCCTGGTTGAGCGGCTCTTCCTGGCACCAGACAAAATCCTTGACGTGAGCAAACTGCTGCAACACTTCCTGCATCGCTTTATGCGGGAACGGGTAGAGTTGCTCGATACGCACAATGGCGACATCGTGTTGATTGTTCTTACGACGTTGTTCCAGCAGGTCGTAATAAACCTTACCAGAACACATCACCACGCGCTTCACGCCCTTCGGATCAAGCTCGTCGATTTCACCGATGGCTGGCAGGAAGGTGCCGTTCGCCAGTTCTTCGAGGCTGGAAACCGCCAGCGGATGACGCAGCAGGGATTTCGGCGACATCACGACCAGCGGACGACGCATCCCGCGCAGCGCCTGACGACGCAGCATGTGGTAAACCTGTGCCGGGGTAGACGGTACGCACACCTGCATGTTTTGCTCAGCACAAAGTTGCAGATAACGTTCCAGACGCGCGGAGGAGTGCTCCGGCCCCTGCCCTTCGTAACCGTGCGGCAGTAGCATCACCAGACCACACATCCGGCCCCATTTCTGTTCGCCAGAGGAGATGAACTGGTCGATAACCACCTGCGCACCGTTGGCGAAGTCACCGAACTGTGCTTCCCAGATGGTCAGGGTGCGTGGTTCTGCGGTGGCATAACCGTATTCAAACGCCAGCACAGCTTCTTCAGATAGTACGGAGTCCCAGACGCGGAACGCGCCCTGGCCGTTATGGATATGTTGCAGCGGCGTGTAAGTGGAACCGTTAGACTGGTTATGGATCACCGCGTGACGGTGGAAGAACGTACCGCGACCGGAGTCTTCACCCGACAGGCGAACCGGAATGCCTTCATCAACCAGCGTGGCGTAAGCGAGGTTTTCCGCACCGCCCCAGTCGAACAGTTTCTCACCAGCAGCCATCGCCTGGCGATCGCCATAAATCTTGGCAACGCGAGACTGCATTTCAATGGCTTCTGGCACCGTGCTGATGCGTTTAGCCAGCTCCTGCAGGCGCTTCATCTCAACTTTGTTCGGGTACTCTTCGTCCCATTCGTGGTTGAGGTACGGCGACCAGGTGAAGGAGTGCATGTTCATCGGACGCCACTCTGCCACCACGCAATCGCCAGCATCCAGCGCATCGCGGTACAGGTTAACCATCTCGGTGGCATCTTCCAGCGTCGCCACTTTTTCCTGCTCCAGCTTGTCAGCGTAGATTTTGCGCGGCGTTGGATGTTTTTTGATTTTCTGATACATCAGCGGCTGAGTTGCGCTCGGCTCGTCGGCTTCGTTGTGGCCGTGACGGCGGTAGCATACCAGGTCGATGAAGACATCACGTTTAAAGGTGTTACGGAAATCGAGCGCCAGACGGGTCACAAAGGCAACGGCTTCCGGATCGTCCGCGTTAACGTGGAAAATCGGTGCCTGAACCATCTTGCCGATATCAGTACAGTACGGCGTCGAACGAGCATCCAGCGGGTTAGAGGTGGTGAAGCCAACCTGGTTGTTGATAACGATACGTACCGTACCGCCAACTTCATAACCGCGCGCTTTCGACATGTTCAGGGTTTCCTGAACCACGCCCTGTCCGGTCACTGCGGCGTCACCGTGGATGGTGATTGGCAGGACTTTATTGCTGCTCGGCTCATCAAGTCTGTCCAGACGGGCACGAACAGAACCGATAACTACCGGGCTTACAATCTCAAGGTGAGACGGGTTAAATGCCAGTGCCAGGTGCACCAGGCCGCCATCGGTCTGGAAGTCAGACGAGAAGCCCATGTGGTATTTCACGTCACCCGTGCCGAGGTGTTCTTTATGTTTACCGGCAAACTCGTCGAACAAGTCTTGCGGTTTTTTACCCAGCACGTTCACCAGCACGTTCAGACGACCACGGTGCGCCATCCCGAGAACCACTTCACGGGTGCCGCTGTTGCCCGCGTGGCGGATCATCTCTTTAAGCATCGGGATTAACGCGTCGCCGCCTTCCAGCGAGAAGCGTTTTGCGCCAGGGAATTTTGCGCCAAGGTAACGTTCAAGGCCTTCAGCGGCGGTCAGTTCGCTTAAGAAGCGTTTTTTCTCTTCGCTATTGAAAGTCGCGCGACCAGACTCGATACGCTGTTGGATCCAGCGTTTTTCTTCGGTGCTGGTTATGTGCATATACTCGGCGCCAATCGGGCCGCAGTAGGTTTGCTTGAGAGCTTCCAGCAGCTCGCCGAGTTTCATGGTCTCTTTGCCGCTGGCAAATGAACCGACGTTGAAGGTCTCCTGAAAGTCTGCTTCGGTCAGATCGTGGAAAGACGGATCCAGATCGGCCACTTTATCTTGCTGCCACAGTCCCAGCGGATCGAGATTCGCATGTTGGTGACCACGGAAGCGGTATGCGTTAATGAGCTGCAGGACTTTAACCTGCTTCACATTGGTGTCAGGGTCGGAGATCGTTGAAGAGTAACGTGAAGCGTCTTTCGCCAGGCGGCGGAAATATTCACGCGTTTGAGAATGGAATTGATCCGGTTTGACTCCCGTACCAGGTAACTGCTGGAACGTCGAACGCCAGTTAGCGTCAACCGAGTCAGGATCGGTTAAGAAGTCTTCATAGAGCTGTTCTATCCAGCTCTGGTTTGCGCCAGAGAGGTAAGAAGAGTCCAACCAGGCTTTCAAAGCGCTGTTCTGCATCGTGATCCCTTAAGCATCTTTTTTATGCTTACTTCGCCGTGGATACTACCACGCACAGTGATGTGCGTGCCGGGGTTCACTTGTTGCGGACTTGTCGTGTTTTCTGCGTCCGCTAAGGAACCTTTAAAAACTGTCTTAGTGTCAGGGGCAGTTTTTAAAGATTTCCTGCATTTCTTTTCCAGACCGGATAAGGCGTTTACGCCGCATCCGGCACTGGTTGCCTGATGCGACGCTTGCGCGTCTTATCAGGCCTGGTATTTATGCATTACGTTGCAACAACATCGACTTGATATGGCCGATGGCACGCGTCGGATTCAGCCCTTTCGGACATACACTGACGCAGTTCATGATGCTGTGACAGCGGAATACACTGAATGCATCACTCAAACCGTCAAGGCGACTGTCAGTCTCGGTATCACGGCTATCAATCAGGAAACGATACGCCGCTAACAAGCCTGCAGGACCGATAAACTTATCGGGATTCCACCAGAAAGACGGACAAGAGGTTGAACAACATGCGCAGAGAATACATTCATACAGCCCGTCGAGTTTTTCACGTTGCTCTGGCATTTGTAAATGCTCACGAGCTGGTAGATTTTGTCCATTATTCAACAAGTAAGGCTTAATTTTCTCATATTGCGCATAGAATTGTCCCATGTCTACCACCAAATCGCGGACAACCGGTAAACCTGGCAACGGACGAATTACAATCTTCTTGCCCGGCTGGTTGAGTGCCGAAATCGGGGTAATACAGGCCAGACCATTCTTGCCATTCATGTTCAGACCGTCGGAACCACACACACCTTCACGGCAGGAGCGACGGAACGACAGGCTGGGATCTTTCTCTTTCAGCTGAATAAGTGCATCCAGCAGCATCATGTCGCGACCTTCTTCCGCTTCCAGGGTGTAATCCTGCATACGCGGAGCATCATCAACATCCGGGTTATAGCGATAAATTGAAAACTCGAGTCTCATTTTCCTGTCTCCGCATTAGTAAGTACGAATCTTCGGCGGGAATGCCGGGCGCAGTTTCGGTTCCATGTTGACGCTACGTCGCGTCATGGATTCCGACTCTGGCAGATACAGGGAGTGGCACAGCCAGTTTTCATCATCACGATCCGGGAAGTCGAAGCGGCTATGCGCGCCACGGCTTTCAGTACGGAAGTTGGCAGAAACAGCCGTTGCATACGCCGTTTCCATCAGGTTATCCAGTTCCAGGCATTCAACGCGCTGGGTGTTGAACTCGCTGGAAGTGTCATCCAGACGGGCATTTTTCAGACGCTCGCGGATCACTTTCAACTGCTCAAGCCCTTTCGCCATCGCATCACCTTCACGGAATACCGAGAAGTTATGCTGCATACATTCTTGCAGTGCTTTACGAATCGCCACCGGATCTTCACCGTTACGGTTATTATTCCAGCGGTTCAGGCGCTCCAGAGAAACTTCAACATCAGACTCGCTGGCATCGCGCAGTGCGCCCTGCTCGGCGATAGACTCTTGCAGATGCAGACCTGCCGCGCGACCAAATACCACCAGATCCAGCAGCGAGTTGCCGCCCAGACGGTTAGCACCGTGTACCGATACGCAAGCAATTTCCCCCACCGCGAACAGGCCAGGGATCACCACATCTTCGCCCTTCTCGTTCACCGTCAGCGCCTGACCGGTCACTTTGGTCGGTATACCGCCCATCATATAGTGACAGGTTGGGATAACCGGAATCGGTTCTTTAACCGGATCAACGTGAGCGAAGGTACGGGAGAGTTCCAGGATACCCGGCAAGCGGGATTCGAGAACTTCTTTACCCAAGTGGTCGAGTTTCAGTTTTGCGTGTGGTCCCCACGGACCATCACAGCCGCGACCTTCACGGATTTCGATCATGATGGAGCGCGCCACCACATCACGACCCGCCAGGTCTTTAGCGTTCGGCGCATAACGCTCCATAAAGCGTTCGCCATGTTTGTTCAGCAGATAGCCGCCTTCACCACGGCAACCTTCGGTGACCAGTACGCCCGCACCGGCAATCCCCGTCGGGTGGAACTGCCACATTTCCATATCCTGCACCGGTACGCCTGCACGGATAGCCATGCCGACGCCGTCGCCGGTGTTAATGTGGGCATTGGTGGTGGACTGATAAATACGCCCTGCCCCGCCGGTCGCCAGCACGGTCGCGCGGGCTTTGAAGTAAACCACTTCACCGGTTTCGATGCACAGTGCGGTACAACCCACCACCGCGCCATCCTGGTTTTTCACCAGATCCAGCGCATACCATTCGGAGAAAATAGTGGTGTGGTTTTTCAGGTTCTGCTGATAAAGCGTGTGCAACAGTGCGTGACCGGTACGGTCAGCCGCTGCCGCTGTACGTGCCGCCTGCTCGCCGCCGAAGTTTTTCGACTGGCCGCCAAACGGACGTTGATAGATACGACCATCATCAAGGCGCGAGAACGGCAGCCCCATGTGTTCCAGTTCCAGAATCGCTTCCGGCCCGGTTTTACACATATATTCAATCGCGTCCTGGTCACCAATATAGTCCGACCCTTTTACGGTGTCGTACATATGCCATTCCCAGTTATCTTCATGGGTATTACCCAGCGCAACGGTAATGCCGCCCTGCGCAGAAACGGTATGGGAACGGGTCGGGAAGACTTTAGAGAGCAGCGCACAGGTCTGGCCGCTCTGGGAAATTTGCAGCGCCGCGCGCATACCTGCGCCACCAGCACCAATCACAACTGCATCAAATTCTCTGACTGGCAATTTCATCACACACCCCACACCACAACGAATCCATAAATCACGTAAACCACCAGTGCAACGACAATCACCAGTTGCAGCATCAGGCGCAAAGCCAGCGGTTTAACGTAGTCGGTCAACACCTGCCACATGCCGATCCAGGCATGGATCAAGATGGAAAACAGCGCCAGCAGGGTGAACACTTTAGTGAACGCAGAGGCAAAGAAACCGATCCAGACTTCATATGTCAGTTCGCCACTGGTAGCGAAAAAACCGACCATATAAATGATGTAGAGCGTCAGGACGATAGCAGTAGCGCGAACGAGGATGAAATCATGTACGCCATTGCGTCCTAATGCGGAGGCGTTGCTTACCATACGAGGACTCCTGCAAGAATTGAAAGCACGACAGTAATGACAAAGGAGATTTTGGCGGAGCGTTTACCCGCTTCGAATGTTTCTTCCAGATAGCCAAAATCCATCATCATGTGGCGAATACCTACGACGACGTGATACGCCAGAGCGGTAAGGATGCCCCACATGATAAATTTGACGAAGAAGCTGCCCATAATGGCGGAAGCTTGCTCGAAACCTTCAGGGGAAGAGAGGCTGGTACCCAGAAGCCACAGCAGGATGCCCACTGCAACAAAGGTGATCACACCGGAAACGCGATGGAGAATGGACGCTATCGCCGTGACGGGGAACCGGATGGTCTGTAGGTCCAGATTAACAGGTCTTTGTTTTTTCACATTTCTTATCATGAATAACGCCCACATGCTGTTCTTATTATTCCCTGGGGACTACGGGTACAGAGGATAACTTTCTGTTACCTGGAGACGTCGGGATTTCCTTCCTCCGGTCTGCTTGCGGGTCAGACAGCGTCCTTTCTATAACTGCGCGTCATGCAAAACACTGCTTCCAGATGCGAAAACGACACGTTACAACGCTGGGTGGCTCGGGATTGCAGGGTGTTCCGGAGACCTGGCGGCAGTATAGGCCGTTCACAAAATCATTACAATTAACCTACATATGCTTTGTCGGGTTTTATCCAGAACAGTGATCTGAGTCACGATAACAACATTTATTTAATTTTTAACCATCTCATTTGACAATCATTCAACAAAGTTGTTACAAACATCATCAGGAAAAGCATATAATGCGTAAAAGTTATGGGGTCACTATTTCACCTAAGATTAACTTATGTAACAGTGTGGAAGTATTGACCAATCCATCCAGGACAGTTATTAGTGATAGACAGGTTTAATAATTCGGATTGCTAAGTGCTTGATTCGCCGTTTATTCGTCATCAATGAATCCTTTACCTGCAAGCGCCCAGAGCTCTGTACCCAGGTTTTCCCCTCTTTCACAGAGCGGCGAGCCAAATAACAAACGGGTAAAGCCAGGTTGATGTGCGAAGGCAAATTTAAGTTCCGGCAGTCTTACGCAATAAGGCGCTAAGGAGACCTTAAATGGCTGATACAAAAGCAAAACTCACCCTCAACGGGGATACAGCTGTTGAACTGGATGTGCTGAAAGGCACGCTGGGTCAAGATGTTATTGATATCCGTACTCTCGGTTCAAAAGGTGTGTTCACCTTTGACCCAGGCTTCACTTCAACCGCATCCTGCGAATCTAAAATTACTTTTATTGATGGTGATGAAGGTATTTTGCTGCATCGAGGTTTCCCTATCGATCAGCTGGCGACCGATTCTAACTACCTGGAAGTCTGTTACATTCTGCTGAATGGTGAAAAACCGACCCAGGAACAGTATGACGAGTTTAAAACTACAGTTACCCGTCATACGATGATCCACGAACAGATCACCCGTCTGTTCCACGCCTTCCGTCGCGACTCTCATCCGATGGCGGTCATGTGCGGTATTACCGGCGCGCTGGCAGCGTTTTATCACGACTCACTTGACGTCAATAACCCACGTCATCGTGAAATCGCCGCGTTCCGTCTGCTGTCGAAAATGCCGACCATGGCTGCGATGTGTTACAAATACTCCATCGGTCAGCCATTTGTTTACCCGCGCAATGACCTTTCTTACGCTGGCAACTTCCTGCACATGATGTTCTCCACGCCGTGCGAACCGTATGAAGTCAATCCAATTCTGGAACGTGCAATGGATCGTATTCTGATCCTGCACGCTGACCACGAGCAGAATGCTTCTACCTCTACCGTGCGTACCGCTGGCTCTTCGGGTGCAAACCCGTTTGCTTGTATCGCAGCAGGTATTGCTTCGCTGTGGGGGCCAGCTCACGGTGGTGCTAACGAAGCTGCGCTGAAAATGCTGGAAGAAATCAGCTCCGTTAAGCACATTCCGGAATTTGTTCGTCGTGCGAAAGACAAAAATGATTCTTTCCGCCTGATGGGCTTCGGTCACCGCGTGTACAAAAATTACGACCCGCGCGCCACCGTAATGCGTGAAACCTGCCATGAAGTCCTGAAAGAGCTGGGCACCAAAGATGACCTGCTGGAAGTGGCAATGGAGCTGGAAAACATCGCGCTGAACGACCCGTACTTTATCGAGAAGAAACTGTACCCGAATGTCGACTTCTACTCCGGTATCATCCTGAAAGCGATGGGTATTCCGTCTTCCATGTTCACCGTGATCTTCGCTATGGCACGTACGGTTGGCTGGATCGCCCACTGGAGCGAAATGCACAGTGACGGCATGAAAATTGCCCGTCCGCGTCAGCTGTATACTGGCTATGAAAAACGTGACTTTAAAAGCGATATTAAACGTTAATCGTTGATGACTGAGCAGTAAATTCATCTAACCCGCCCTTTTTATATGGCGGGTTATTTTTTGTTGGATAAAACACGAAAAATTGTAAAAATAAAATTAAAAAGCGGGCAAGGAACAAAAAACAAGCAGCTTACATAGCAATCAATATAATATCTTTTTAGGAATAATTGTCCTCTCCGTCCTGTTTATAACCTTCTGAATATTATGCATATCCATTTCTCACTTCTATTTTTAATAGCCAAATCAATTCACATCACAAATTAATTACTTTCGTATTTAGCAATACTAAATCTATTTTTAAGTAAAACTAAAAACACTCCACACGCAAAATCAGATAATCTGGCAGAGCTATACTATTTTTCTATTTCCTTAAAGGATTCTGTTATGTTTAAAGGACAAAAAACATTGGCCGCATTGGCCGTATCTCTGTTGTTCACTGCTCCTGTTTATGCTGCAGACGAAGGCTCTGGTGAGATTCACTTTAAAGGTGAAATTATTGAAGCTCCTTGTGACATTCATCCAGATGATGTTGATAAAAATATTGACCTTGGACAAGTCACGACGACCCATATAAACCGGGATCATCACAGCAATAAAGTGGCCGTCGACATTCGCTTAATAAACTGTGACCTGCCAAGTTCTGATAATGGTAGCGGTTCGCCGATATCCAAAGTTGCCGTAACCTTCGACGGTTCGGCTAAAACGACCGGGGCAACACCTCTGTTGAGTAATACCAGTGCTGGCGAAGCAACAGGTGTCGGCGTAAGACTGATGGACAAAAATGACACAAACATCGTATTGGGTACAGCTGCGCCAGACCTCGACCTGGATTCAAGCTCAACAGAACAAACGCTGAACTTCTTTGCCTGGATGGAACAAATTGATAATGCAGTCAATGTCACGGCTGGTGCCGTAACCGCTAACGCGACCTACGTTCTGGATTATAAATAAGCATAATTATGGCGGCGACGTAGCCGCCTTTCTGCAAATATTTATCAGGTATGGACACCGTGAATATTTATCGACTCTCTTTTATTTCCTGCCTGACGATGGTAATGCCGTCCGCGCTGGCGGTCGAATTTAACCTGAGCGTCCTCGACAAATCGATGCGTGATAGCATTGATATTTCATTATTAAAAGACAAAGGGGTGATTGCCCCCGGTGAATATTTTGTTAGCATTGCCGTTAATAATAACCAAATCAGTAACGGGCAAAAAATTAGCTGGCAAAAAAGCGGTGATAAAACCATTCCGTGTATCAATGAATCACTGGTGGATAAATTCGGTTTAAAACCAGACTTCCGTCAATCATTAATACAGAGAAATCAGTGTGTTGATTTTAGCTCGCATCCAGAAATACTCTTCAATTTCGATCAAACCAATCAGCAACTCAATATCACCATTCCGCAAGCGTGGCTGGCATGGCACTCAGAAAACTGGATGCCGCCATCAACATGGAAAGAAGGTGTAGCCGGCTTTCTGATGGATTACAACCTGTTTGCCAGCAACTACCGTCCCCAAGGCAGTAGCAGCAACACTAACCTGAACGCTTATGGTACTGCCGGTATTAACATGGGTGCATGGCGCTTACGCAGCGATTACCAGTTGAGCCGTTCCGAAAGCGACAATGCCCATGACCAGAGCGGCGGAATATCACGTACTTATCTTTTTCGCCCACTACCACAATTAGGTTCGAAATTAACCCTGGGCGAAACTGATTTCAGTTCCAATATTTTCGACGGTTTTTCTTATACCGGTGCGGCACTGACCAGCGATGACCGGATGTTGCCCTGGGAACTGCGCGGTTACGCCCCACAAATCAGCGGTATCGCGCAAACCAACGCCACCGTCACCGTAAGTCATTCGGGGCGAGTTATTTACCAGAAAAAAGTCCCGCCTGGCCCGTTTATCATTGATGACATCAATCAGTCTGTCCAGGGTACGCTGGATGTCAAAGTGACGGAAGACGATGGACGTGTGAACAACTTTCAGGTTTCGGCCGCCTCGACGCCCTTCCTGACGCGCCAGGGTCAGGTTCGCTATAAACTTGCTGTTGGTCAGCCGCGAACCTCAATGTCTCATCAAACTGAAAATGAAACCTTTTTTAGCAATGAAATGTCCTGGGGGATGCTCTCGAATACCTCGTTATATGGCGGTTTGCTACTCTCAGGAAATGACTATCATTCTGGCGCAATAGGCATCGGGCAAAATATGCTCTGGCTGGGAGCATTGTCATTTGATGTCACCTGGGCCAGTAGCCAATTTGATACCCAGCAGGACGAGCGAGGCTTAAGCTACCGTTTCAATTACAGCAAACAAGTGGACGCCACAAATAGTACGATTTCACTCGCTGCTTATCGCTTCTCCGATCGTCATTTTCACAGCTACGCCAACTATCTGGATCACAAATACAACGACAACGATGCACAAGACGAAAAACAGACGATCAGCTTATCAGTAGGCCAACCGATAACCCCTCTGAACCTCAACCTGTACGCCAACCTGTTACATCAGACCTGGTGGAACGCAAATACCTCCACGACTGCCAACATAACGGCAGGTTTTAATATTGATATCGGTGAGTGGAAAGATATATCAATTTCGACGTCATTCAACACAACCCACTACGAAGACAAAGATCGCGACAACCAGATTTACCTGTCGATTTCATTACCTGTCGGTAACGGTGGTCGAGTCGGCTATGACATGCAAAACAGTAGTAACAGCACTACACACCGCATGTCGTGGAACGATACGCTGGATGAACGTAATAGCTGGGGCATGTCTGCCGGAGCACAATCCGATCGCCCTGATAATGGCGCACAGGTGAGCGGCAACTATCAACACCTGAGTTCAGCCGGTGAATGGGATTTGTCTGGCACTTATGCCGCCAATGATTACAGCTCCGTCAGCAGTAGCTGGAGTGGTTCCTTTACCGCCACTCAATATGGCGCAGCCTTCCATCGCCGCAGTTCAACCAACGAGCCACGGCTGATGGTCAGCACCGACGGCGTGGCAAATATTCCGGTTCAGGGTAACCTCGACTACACCAACCATTTTGGTATTGCGGTAGTGCCGCTAATTTCCAGTTACCAACCTTCCACCGTGGCAGTCAACATGAATGATTTACCTGACGGCGTGACTGTTGCTGAAAACGTCATCAAAGAAACGTGGATTGAAGGCGCTATTGGTTACAAATCGCTGGCTTCCCGTTCTGGTAAAGACGTTAACATTATTATTCGCGACGTCAGCGGTCACTATCCCCCTCTCGGTGCCGATATTCAGCAGAATGGCAGCGGAATCAGTGTAGGTATGGTTAGCGAGGAAGGCCATGCCTGGCTTGGTGGAGTAGCTGAAAACCAGCAATTTACAGTGCTCTGGGGTGACAAACAAAGTTGCATTATTCATCTGCCAGAACGTCTGGAAGATACGACCAAACGCCTGATTTTACCTTGTCATTAATTAAGGAAAAGAGAATGACATTTATTAAAGGATTGCCCCTGATTCTGTTAGCCGTCAGCCTGGGTAGCCACGCTGCCGTGCAACCCGATCGCACACGAGTTGTGTTTAACGCCAACGACAAAGCCACCAGCCTGCGCATAGAAAACCAGAGTGACAAACTGCCTTACCTTGCTTATTCCTGGATAGAAAATGATAAAGGGGAGAAAAGCGACGATCTTCTGGTCGCTCTGCCACCAATACAGCGCCTGGAACCAAAAGCAACATCGCAGGTGCGGATTGTAAAGCAAGCGTCAACCACACAGTTACCCGGCGATCGTGAAACGCTGTTCTACTATAACATGCGCGAAATTCCGCCAGCACCGGATAAAAGCAGCGACCATGCGATACTTCAGGTCGCGATCCAAAGCCGTATCAAGTTGTTCTGGCGACCTGCGGCATTGCGCAAGAAAACAGGTGAACACGTAGAGCTACAGTTACAGGTTAGCCAGCAGGGCAACCAACTTACCCTGAAAAACCCTACCGCCTATTACCTGACGATTGCCTATCTTGGGCAAAATGATAAAGGTGTGCTCCCCGGTTTTAAATCGCTGATGATTGCCCCTTTTAGCACCGTCACAACGAATACTGGAAGCTATAACGGTAATCATTTTTACCTGGGTTACATGGATGATTACGGCGCATTACGGATGAATACTCTGAACTGTAACGGACAATGTCGTTTACAGGCGGTGGAGGCGAAGAAATGAGTACTGACAAGGGATTGTTGCTCATCATCTGTCTGTTATTTCTGCCGTTGAAGTCTGCGCTGGCGCTGAACTGCTATTTTGGCGCATCTGGCGGATCTGTAGAAAAATCAGAAGCTATTCAACCCTTTGCTGTGCCAGGCAATGCCAAACCTGGCGATAAAATCTGGGAATCTGACGATATTAAAATTCCCGTCTATTGTGACAACAATACTAACGGCAACTTTGAAAGCGAGCATGTTTATGCCTGGGTAAACCCCTACCCCGGAATGCAGGATCGCTATTATCAACTTGGCGTAACATATAACGGCGTTGATTACGATGCCAGTCTCGGGAAAAGCCGAATCGACACCAACCAGTGTATCGACAGCAAGAAAATTGATATCTACACACCAGAGCAAATCATTGCCATGGGGTGGCAAAATAAGATTTGTTCCGGCGATCCCAGCAATATTCATATGTCGCGTACATTTCTCGCGCGTATGCGGCTCTATGTTAAAGTTCGTGAAATGCCGCCGCATGATTATCAAAGTACGCTGAGCGACTATATTGTGGTGCAATTTGATGGCGCTGGCAGTGTTAATGAAGATCCTTCCGCCCAAAACCTGAAATATCACATTACCGGTCTGGAAAACATCCGTGTACTGGATTGCAGCGTTAACTTTTCTATTTCGCCTGAAACACAGGTGATTGATTTTGGTAAATTTAACGTACTGGATATTCGCCGTCACACGATGTCGAAAAGTTTTAGTATTAAGACGACGAAATCACAAAATGACCAGTGCACCGACGGGTTTAAAGTCAGTTCCTCGTTTTATACCGAAGAAACGTTGGTTGAAGAAGATAAAGCATTGTTGATTGGTAATGGCCTTAAACTACGTTTACTGGATGAAAACGCCTCGCCCTATACTTTCAACAAATACAGCGAATATGCCGATTTCACCAGCGACATGTTAGTTTATGAAAAAAACTTTACCGCCGAATTGTCATCCATACCAGGCACCCCCATCGAGGCTGGTCCCTTCGATACAGTAGTGCTTTTTAAGATTAACTATAACTGAGTTACCATGATGCCCTTTGCAGCCAGAAAGGGCATCTCTTTCAGATAATTGCTTATTTTCCCCTTTTCCTTGATTACCGTTATTTTTTCCAGGCCCGGCTTTCTTTATGCTGTATCGATACACCAAAGAGAAAATAATGATGGAGCGAAGGATGCCAGTCTTGCAGTGGGGAATGTTATGTGTGTTATCACTTCTCCTTTCTATTGGTTTCCTCGCGGTACATCTCCCGGCGGCACTATTACTTGGGCCGATGATCGCCGGGATCATCTTCAGTATGCGCGGAATGACTCTGCAACTCCCTCGCTCCGCTTTTCTTGCTGCGCAGGCCATTCTTGGCTGCATGATTGCGCAAAACCTCACTGGCTCGATCCTCACTACTCTGGCCGTTAACTGGCCAATTGTGTTAGCCATTTTACTGGTGACGCTGCTTTCCAGCGCCATCGTGGGCTGGTTATTGGTGCGCTATAGCTCGCTACCGGGTAATACCGGCGCCTGGGGTTCTTCTCCTGGCGGCGCAGCGGCAATGGTCGCTATGGCGCAGGATTACGGCGCAGATATTCGTCTGGTGGCGTTTATGCAATATTTGCGAGTACTGTTTGTCGCAGGTGCGGCAGTTCTGGTTACGCGGATGATGCTGGGCGATAACGCTGAAGCGGTTAATCAACAGATCGTCTGGTTCCCGCCAGTCAGCATTAATCTCCTGCTTACGATTTTGCTCGCGGTCGTTGCCGGTACGGCGGGATGCCTGCTACGTCTTCCTTCCGGCACGATGCTCATCCCGATGCTGGCGGGCGCGGTACTCCAGTCTGGCGAGTTCATCACAATTGAGTTACCAGAATGGCTGCTGGCGATAGCTTATATGGCGATTGGTTGGCGAATTGGTCTGGGCTTCGATAAGCAAATCTTACTGCGAGCACTACGCCCGCTACCGCAAATCCTGCTGTCGATTTTTGCTCTACTGGCTATTTGTGCGGGTATGGCGTGGGGGCTGACCCGGTTTATGCATATTGATTTTATGACCGCCTACCTCGCCACCAGCCCTGGCGGACTTGATACGGTGGCGGTCATCGCCGCAGGGAGCAATGCCGATATGGCGCTCATTATGGCGATGCAAACCCTGCGCTTGTTCAGTATTTTGCTGACGGGGCCAGCCATTGCACGGTTTATTTCAACCTATGCGCCGAAACGTTCTGCCTAATGCTGGCAGCCAGGGCACCAGTAAAACGGGCGCGATGACAGCGTGGTTTTCTCAATGATGCCGCCACAGCGTTCGCACGGTTCGCCATCACGATGAAAAACCTTAAAGCGAAACAGCGCGCCATGATGTTTATTCTCATCCACCTGCCCCCGCGTAGCGTAAGAAAGACGCGGAATATCCAGTAGCGCGTGCGCGAGTGCATCCAGTTGCGCCTCGTTGAGCTCTTTCGCTTTATGACTTCCGGTCAATCCGACCTGCCAGAGGATCTCCACCCGCAAATAATTGCCAAGCCCTGCCAGAAACACCTGATCGAGCAGTAATCCGGCAAACTGCCGGTTACGAAAGCGCGGCGACAATAACCGTTCTTTCACTACCTCCGGCGTCAGATTCGGATCCAGCACATCGGGGCCAACGCGTTGTAAAAACGGATGTGTGGTCAGTTGTTCCGGCGTCAACATCTCAATATCCGAGGCGCTATAAAGCAGAATGGTTTTGTCAGCCGTTTGCAGTTTTACCCGCAATACTCGCGTGGTCTGCGGCTCTTCGCCGGTATCGACCACGCGCCAGACGCCGTAAAGCTGATTATGACTATAGAGCGTTAAGTCGTTGGAAAAATGAGTTAACAACGCCTTACCACGCGTTTCCACATGGGTAACGTGTTGACCGATAAGTCGTGATTGATAAGGTTTTAACTGCGGGAAGGCAAACCAGACATCAGTTAGAGGTTTGCCTTTGATCGCCGCCTCCAGGTTATCCGCTGCGCGGCGGATCTCCGGGCCTTCAGGCATGGTGATATCCTTTTTTCGTTCTTTGTTCATCGGGATTATGCTGCGACAACAATCCCCTTTTGGGTAAATGTAGCGCGTAGTCGGCGGGCGAACGCCAGTGCGTGCTCGCCGTCGCCATGCAGACAGACCGTTTGCGCCGTGACCTTCGCCCATTCGCCGGTGATACTTTTGACTCTGCCGTGTTGCACCATCTCCAGCGTCTGCGCCAGCGCCTGTTCTTCGTTTTCAATCAACGCGCCTGGCTGGCTTCGCGGCACCAGCGAGCCGTCAGCCTGATAACCGCGATCGGCAAACACTTCCTCGCGCGTTGTCAGGCCATTACGCTTGCCTGCTCGGATCAGTTCGCTTCCCGCCAGTCCAACGAGAATCAATGCCGGATCGCAAACGTAAATCGCTCTGGCGATAGCGTCTGCCAGTTGTGCGTCTTTCGCCGCCTGGTTGTATAACATGCCGTGCGGTTTGACGTGGCGCATCACGCCACCTTCTGCACGAGTAATCGCTGCCAGCGCGCCAATTTGATACAGCGTCTGGGCGTAAACCGTTTCCGGCGGCAGTTGCATGGCGCTACGTCCAAAGTTTTCCCTGTCGGGAAAGCTCGGGTGAGCGCCAATCGCGACACCATTTTTTATTGCTTCACGAACGCTTAGCAGCATGGTTTGCGCGTCGCCTGCATGAAATCCACAGGCAATATTGGCTGAGGAAACCAGCATTAACAGTTCAGCGTCGCTGGCATAGCCTTCGCCCAGATCGGCGTTCAGGTCAATTTTCATTGTGCAGCCGCCACGCTAATTGTTCGAAATAACGTTGCTGATCCTGGCGCGCTTTCAGTGCCTCTTCCAGCGAACACTGGACAAAATGAATGGGCTGCCCGAGTGGGATTTGCGCCAGATGGTACATGTCAGCTTCAATAATACAGGCAATGCGCGGGTAACCGCCGGTGGTTTGCGCGTCGTTCATCAGCACAATCGGCTGACCGTTATGCGGCACTTGCACCACCCCCGGCAGCAAACCGTGAGATAACAGTTCGCGATCGGTGGTGCGTTTTAAGATTTGCCCCTGTAAGCGATAGCCCATCCGGTTACTTTGCGGGCTAAGTTGCCAGGGCGAACGCCAGAATGCATCCTGCGAGGCGCGATCGAACTCATGATATTCCGGCCCCGGCAAGGCGCGAATGCGGTTTCCCCACAGAAGCTGTTTAACGCCCTGCGCTTCCATAAAATCCCGCTTTGCTTTGCCAATCGGGAGTCGGTCACCATCCTTCAGTAAACGCCCTTCCAGCCCGCCAATCCCCACTTTGAGATCGGTACTGCATGACCCCATAACTGGCGGAACATCAATACCGCCTGCGACCGCCAGATAGCTACGAACGCCATGTTGCGGCCGTTTAAGGGTTAAACGCTGGCCTGCTTTCATCGGCAAGCGCCAGCCGGTCCAGACAGCGTTATCATCCAGCCGCGCTTCGCAACCTGCACCAGTCAGGGCAAACCAGCCGTCGCGTTCAAATTCAAGCGTTAACTGACCGAGCGTGATTTCCAGTGCGGGAGCGTTGGCATCGTTACCCACCAGCAGATTAGCAATACGCAGCGCAGGCATATCCAGTGCGCCGCAGTGGCTGATACCCGACTGGCGAAAACCGTGACGACCACCATCCTGCACGGTGGTATACATCCCCGCACGAATAATTTTTAACATACTCCCTCCCTCTGCGGCACAAAGCGCACGCTGTCTCCCGGACGTAATAAGATGGGTTCGTCTCGCGTCGGGTCAAATAAACTGAGCGAGGTATGGCCTATTAATTGCCACCCCCCCGGCGTTGCCAGCGGATAAACACCAGTCTGCGCCCCACCGATCCCGACAGAACCTGCCGGAACGAGCAAACGCGGTTCAGCGCGTCGCGGCGTGTGTAGTTGTTCCGGCAAACTACCGAGATACGGGAAGCCCGGTTGAAAACCTAAAAACCAGACCACGTATTCCACGGAGGAGTGCAATTCAACAACCTGTTTTTCACTCAACCCACAATGTGCCGCGACCACCGATAAATCCGGCCCGCCAGCACCACCGTAAACCACCGGGATTTCGATATGGCGTGACTCCGGTTCCAGCGCCTCACTCTCCTCCCACCAGCGTTGCAAACGCTCTATAGCATCCAGCGCCAGCGACTCAGGATTACGCAAAATCACCGTAATATTGTTCATGCCAGGAATGGCTTCCACCACATTCGGCATATCAACCAGACGCTGCGCCAGACGCCAAATCCGTTTCTGGCTAGCCAGCGTCACCGGCGGTTCCAGTTCCAGCACTACCGCCGTTTCACCTATCAGATAACAACGCGCTCGTTGCACTTTCGATCCCTCTGATTATTCGTTATGCCGGATTAGGAATATCAATAAAAGTCACTTCAAGATCGGTATTTTCATTCAGCCACTCGCTCAACGCGCGAATACCACCGCGTTCGGTGGCATGGTGACCTGCAGCATAAAAATGCAATCCCTGCTCGCGCGCCGAATGAATGGTCTGTTCAGAAACTTCGCCAGTAATAAATGCATCCACGCCAAAACGCGCGGCGCTATCGATAAAACTTTGTCCGCCGCCCGTGCACCAGGCGACGCGTTTCACCACCTCAGGTCCGGTATCGCCACACCATAACGGCTTGCGTCCCAGACGCGCTTCAATCCAGGAAGCCAGTTCCAGCCCCGGCACAGGCATGGTCAGTTCGCCCCACGGCACCAACGGCTCAATTTCGCCCATGACCGTGATCCCCAGTAACGCCGCCAGTTGTGCGTTATTGCCAAGCTCCGGATGCGCGTCCAGCGGCAGATGCCAGCCATACAGGTTGATATCATTCGCCAGCAAGGTTTTTAAACGGTTACGCTTCATGCCGCGAATTACCGGAGATTCGCCTTTCCAGAAGTAGCCATGATGCACAATGACCGCATCCGCGCCCAGACGCACTGCCTCATCGAGCAAAGCCTGGCTGGCAGTGACACCGGTAACAATTTTTTGCACCGTCTCTTTGCCTTCCACCTGCAAACCATTCGGCGCGTAATCACTTATCGCCGCGCTGTTCAGTTTCTCGTTAATCAGTTGTTCCAGTTCGGTGTTTTTCATCTTCGCGCCTTCCGTATTCTGATAGCTACACCGTTAACATAGCGTTACCTCGCCTGTTCGTCGATAGCCAATCTTTTGACATATTAAGAAACAAACAGGCGGCCAAAAGGCGCAAATTGTTTATCTCATCACACTACAGTTCATGTATATTTATGCAAACAGACAGCATATTGCATAAATAATCAGATCTGTATCAAGGTTTTAACTTTAAGGAAACACACGCACACCGCGCTTTTATTACGTGGCGTCGCATCCAACTGTGGAATTATCATGAATAAACACGCATCACAGCCGCGCGCTATCTACTACGTTGTCGCGCTACAAATCTGGGAATATTTTAGCTTCTACGGAATGCGCGCCCTGCTGATTCTCTATCTCACCAATCAACTGAAGTACAACGATACCCACGCTTACGCGTTATTCAGTGCCTACTGTTCACTGGTATATGTCACACCAATTCTTGGCGGCTTCCTGGCCGATAAAGTGCTCGGCAACCGTATGGCGGTAATGCTGGGAGCGTTGTTGATGGCGGTCGGACATCTGGTGCTGGGAGCCAGCGAGATCCATCCGACATTCCTCTATTTGTCGCTGGCGATTATCGTCTGCGGCTATGGCCTGTTTAAATCCAACGTCAGTTGCCTGCTTGGCGAACTCTATGAGCCAACCGATCCGCGTCGTGATGGCGGTTTCTCGCTGATGTATGCGGCAGGTAACGTGGGTTCTATTATCGCCCCAATCGCCTGTGGTTACGCCCAGGAAGAGTACAGCTGGGCAATGGGCTTTGGCCTGGCTGCGGTCGGGATGATCGCCGGGCTGGTCATTTTCTTATGCGGCAATCGTCACTTCGCTCATACCCGGGGCGTTAATAAGGAGGTGCTGTGTGCGAAAAACTTTCTCCTGCCGAACTGGGGATGGCTGCTGGTTCTGCTGGTCGCAACACCTGCGCTGATTACTGTATTGTTCTGGAAAGAATGGTCGGTATACGCCTTAGTTGTTGCCACGGTGATTGGACTGGCGGTGCTGGCAAAAATTTATCGCAAAGCAGAAAACCAGAAACAGCGTAAAGAACTGGGGCTGATTGTTACCCTTACCTTCTTCAGTATGTTGTTCTGGGCCTTCGCACAACAAGGTGGCAGTTCGATTAGCCTTTATATCGACCGTTTCGTTAACCGCGATATTTTCGGTTATACCGTTCCGACCGCTATGTTTCAGTCGATTAATGCCTTCGCGGTCATGCTGTGCGGGGTGTTCCTTGCCTGGGTCGTGAAAGAGAGCGTGGCGGGTAATCGTACCGTGCGCATTTGGGGAAAATTTGCTCTTGGCCTCGGTCTGATGAGCGCCGGATTCTGCATTCTGACCTTAAGCGCCCGCTGGTCTGCGATGTATGGACACTCTTCCCTGCCGCTGATGGTTCTGGGGCTGGCAGTGATGGGCTTTGCCGAACTGTTTATCGATCCGGTAGCCATGTCGCAAATTACGCGCATTGAAATTCCCGGCGTGACCGGCGTATTAACCGGCATTTATATGCTGCTTTCCGGCGCGATTGCTAACTATCTGGCGGGCGTCATTGCCGATCAGACATCGCAAGCTTCGTTTGATGCTTCCGGAGCGATCAACTACTCCATCAACGCGTATATTGAAGTGTTTGATCAAATCACCTGGGGTGCACTGGCTTGTGTGGGGCTGGTGCTGATGATTTGGCTGTACCAGACGCTGAAGTTCAGAAATCGCACGCTGGCGCTGGAGTCTTAATAAGCGCCTGATGCGACGCTGACGCGTCTTATCAGGTCTGTATGGCTCATTAAATTTGCACTATCAGGTAGGCCGGATACGGCGTTCACGTCGCATCCGGCATCTGGGCACAATTGCCTGACGCGTCTGTTATTTCCCTTTCCTCGCCGCCTCATACGCTGCCAGCGTTCGTAATCTGGCTTCTTTGTGATCGACAATCGGCTCTGGATAATCCAGCTTTACACCCACTTTCTGCGCCCATTTCCACGGCTCATGCACCGATTTTCCCGGCACATCGCGCAGCTCCGGTAACCACTGGCGGATAAACTCGCCCTCGCGGTCAAATTTCTCGCCCTGGGTTGTCGGGTTGAATATACGAAAATACGGCGCGGCATCAGTACCCGTAGAAGCCGCCCACTGCCAGCCGCCGTTATTGGCTGCCAAATCACCATCGATAAGCTGCGACATGAAATACCGCTCCCCTTCGCGCCAGTCGATCAACAAATCTTTCACCAGAAAACTGGCAGTGATCATCCGCAAACGGTTATGCATCCAGCCAGTGCTGTTAAGCTGACGCATGGCGGCATCGACAATCGGGTATCCGGTTTTGCCTTCCTGCCAGGCCTTTAAATGTGCGGGATTGCGCTGCCACTGCACGCGGTCGGTCCAGGCAATAAACGGACGATGTTTACACAGCGAGGGGTAATACGTTATCAGGTGCCGGTAAAACTCGCGCCATATCAACTCATTAAGCCAGACGCTACCCGCTCCACCGTCCAGCGCCTGCGGTTGTTCCGCCAGCAGGCGATGCAAACACTGGCGAGGCGATAATCCTCCCGTTGCGAGGCTTGCGGACAAACGGCTGGTGCCTTCTACCGCCGGGAAATCACGCTGTTGCTCATACTCTCCGGCACCGTTCTGGCAAAAATGGCGTAATTGCGCAATCGCCGCTTTTTCTTCCACCGGGAAATGCGCAGTATCGAAAGACTGACGAGGGTAATTCAGCGGAATCGGCGTTCCTGCTGTTATTGCCCCGCCTGGGCGCACTTTCGGTGCGGAGACGCACTCCGGCATCCCTTCCCGCAGCCGTTTCAGCCAGGCATTCTTAAACGGCGTAAAGACTTTGTACATCTCGTGATTGCCGGTCATCACCGCGCCAGGCGGCAGGATCACGCTGTCATCAAATCCTTCACACACCACGTTACGCAGCGTTTTTTCTACCAGCACATCCCGCGCCCGCTCATTCACTTCATATTGATAGTTATAAAACAGATGGGTAACGCGATTTTCCCCGCACACCTGTTTAACCATTTCGGCGCTGGCGGCAAAGTCATCCACTTCATGAAATAACAAAGGAATGCCTTTTTCTGCCAGCGCGATTTGTAGCCCATTCAGTTGCGCATTGATAAATTCAGCCTGACGCGGCGACATGCTATGCGCCGCCCACTGGCGTGGTGTAGCGATATACAGCGCCAGCACGCGTGCAGACGACTTGCGGCAGGCGGCAGCCAGCGCGAGATTATCCTGCAGACGTAAATCCTGGCGAAACCAGACCAGATGGGTGGTCATAAAACTCCTGCATGGCGCAAGTTAATAACACGCGGCCAAAGTTCGAAATAACGTTGCCCTGAAAGCCAGGCATTAGGATAAAGCGCCATATAGTGTTTGATACGCATCAGCGGCGCAAGAAGCGGTTGCTCGCCACATCGATAACTGTCGATAAGCGCCGCCAGTTGCTGACGTTCTGTGGAATCAAGATGCGGACGAAAATACCCCTGAACGTGCATCAAAACGTTGGTGTGATCGCGCGGGTTGGCGGGGTGAGATAGCAAAACGATTACGCGCTGGCGGTATTCATTGTAAAAATCGTCCAGATTTTGCCACTGATGAATATCTGCCACGAACGGGCCGAGCTTGCGGTATTCGGGCTGAGAATGAGCCAGAAATACGAGTTTATAGCGGCTGTGATAATCGAGAAGCGCCGCGCGAGTTAAGCCTCGCTCTTTAAGACGGTGTAACTCGTGAAGCGCGAAGATACGGATTAGGGTGCTTTCATCAAAAAGTTGTTGATTCATTACTGCTCCTGAACGGTTTACAGGAGTAAGTGTAGACGGCGAAAACAAAAAAAACCGCCAGTGTTTCCCCTGGCGGTTTTCAATGTATTCAGAACTTAGCAATCAATAAAAATCACCGGTTGCCTTTTCGGCCTGATCCATCCACACCGGTTTCTCGCTGGTTTTCGACCAGACGCGATGCAGGTAGCTGTAAAAGCGGGCGCGGTCTTTCCAGAAAAGCATGAAAGGCAGCGCCAGAACGCCCGCTGCAACCGCATAAGTACGGCGTAAAAAGATAAGCCATGCAGGATATTCTCTGTAGAGTTCCATACTTTTCTCCCCCCTTTTGTATCTACCCGGTGAATAGCACCGGAAAATGAATTTGTTTATCTGATGAAAATAGTACCGCCTTTTGTGTAATTTTACTACTCATCCGACCACTTATTTTTGCTTATTGATGGTTTATTTACATTCACCCTGTAATTAAGTTACATGAAAGTTAAATCAATACTAACCATTAGTTAAATTGCGGTCTTTGCCATTTTTATACTTTTTTTACACCCCGCCCGCAGATTTTTGCGAAATCTTTGCAGCCAGAATTCTACCCTTCCGGTATCACTTTTAGGCCACTGGAGGTGCACTGTGAGTGCAGGCGTGATAACCGGCGTGTTGCTGGTGTTTTTATTACTGGGGTATCTGGCTTATGCCCTGATCAATGCGGAGGCGTTTTGATGGCTGCGCAAGGGTTGTTACTGATCGCCACGTTTTTACTGGTGCTGATGGTGCTGGCGCGCCCTTTAGGCAGCGGGCTGGCGCGGCTGATTAATGATATTCCTCTTCCCGGTACGGCGAGCGTTGAGCGCGTACTCTTTCGCGCACTTGGCGTCTCTGGTCGCGAGATGAACTGGAGGCAATATCTCTCTGCCATTCTCTGTCTGAATATGCTGGGGCTGGCGCTACTGTATTTTATGTTGCTCGGTCAGCATTATCTGCCGCTTAATCCGCAGCAACTGCCGGGGCTGTCGTGGGATCTGGCGCTGAATACTGCCGTCAGCTTTGTGACTAATACCAACTGGCAATCTTACAGCGGTGAAACCACGTTGAGTTATTTCAGCCAAATGGCGGGCCTAACGGTACAAAACTTTCTTTCTGCCGCCAGCGGGATTGCGGTGATTTTTGCCCTTATCCGCGCGTTTACCCGCCAGAGCATGAGCACGCTCGGTAATGCCTGGGTCGATCTGCTACGCATCACGTTATGGGTGTTAGCCCCTGTGGCGTTGTTGATCGCACTGTTTTTTATTCAACAAGGTGCGCTGCAAAACTTTCTGCCCTATCAGGCTGTGACGACCGTTGAAGGAGCACAACAACTGTTACCAATGGGGCCGGTGGCTTCTCAGGAAGCGATTAAGATGCTCGGCACTAATGGCGGTGGCTTCTTTAATGCCAACTCGTCGCATCCGTTTGAAAACCCGACCGCACTGACCAACTTCGTGCAAATGCTGGCGATCTTCTTGATCCCAACAGCACTGTGCTTTGCCTTTGGCGAAGTGGCGGGCGATCGCCGCCAGGGACGCATGTTGTTGTGGGCGATGTCGATTATTTTTGTCATCTGCGTAGGCGTGGTGATGTGGGCAGAAGTTCAGGGTAATCCGCATCTGCTGGCGCTCGGCGCAGACAGTAACATCAATATGGAAGGTAAAGAGAGCCGTTTTGGCGTGCTGGTCAGTAGCCTGTTTGCGGTTGTGACCACGGCGGCTTCCTGCGGTGCGGTGATTGCGATGCATGATTCGTTTACCGCCCCTGGCGGCATGGTGCCGATGTGGTTGATGCAAATTGGTGAAGTGGTATTCGGCGGCGTTGGTTCTGGCCTTTACGGCATGATGCTGTTCGTCCTGCTGGCGGTGTTTATTGCCGGGCTGATGATTGGTCGCACACCGGAATATCTGGGTAAAAAAATCGACGTGCGCGAGATGAAACTGACCGCGCTGGCGATTCTGGTCACCCCGACGCTGGTGCTGATGGGCGCGGCGCTGGCAATGATGACCGACGCCGGACGTAGCGCCATGCTCAACCCTGGCCCGCATGGTTTTAGCGAAGTGCTGTACGCCGTGTCATCCGCCGCTAATAACAACGGCAGCGCCTTTGCCGGATTAAGCGCCAACTCTCCGTTCTGGAACTGTTTACTGGCGTTCTGCATGTTTGTCGGTCGCTTCGGGGTGATTATCCCGGTGATGGCAATTGCCGGTTCGCTGGTGAGTAAAAAGAGCCAACCCGCCAGCTCCGGCACGCTGCCAACGCACGGCCCGCTGTTTGTTGGCCTGTTAATCGGCACCGTGTTGCTGGTTGGCGCACTGACCTTTATCCCTGCCCTGGCGCTTGGTCCGGTGGCGGAATATCTCTCCTGATGATATTGAGTGAGCACTGAATATGAGTCGTAAACAACTGGCGCTATTCGAACCAACACTTGTCGTTCAGGCGCTGAAAGAAGCGGTGAAAAAATTAAACCCGCAGGCGCAATGGCGCAATCCGGTGATGTTTATCGTCTGGATCGGCAGTCTGCTGACCACCTGTATTAGCATCGCGATGGCAAGCGGTGCAATGCCTGGCAATGCGCTGTTTAGTGCGGCAATTAGCGGCTGGCTGTGGGTCACCGTACTGTTCGCTAATTTCGCCGAGGCGCTGGCAGAAGGCCGCAGTAAAGCGCAGGCCAACAGTCTGAAAGGGGTGAAAAAAACTGCCTTTGCCCGCAAGCTGCGTGAGCCGAAATATGGCGCTGCGGCGGACAAAGTTCCTGCCGATCAACTACGTAAAGGCGATATCGTACTGGTAGAAGCTGGCGATATTATCCCCTGCGATGGTGAAGTCATTGAAGGCGGCGCATCGGTCGATGAAAGCGCCATCACCGGGGAATCGGCTCCGGTGATCCGTGAATCCGGCGGTGATTTTGCCTCCGTCACCGGCGGAACGCGTATTCTTTCTGACTGGCTGGTGATTGAATGCAGCGTTAACCCCGGCGAGACGTTTCTGGATCGGATGATCGCAATGGTGGAAGGCGCACAGCGACGTAAAACGCCGAACGAGATTGCCCTGACCATCCTGCTGATTGCCCTGACTATCGTCTTTTTACTGGCAACCGCCACGCTGTGGCCGTTTTCCGCGTGGGGCGGTAATGCAGTCAGCGTAACGGTACTGGTGGCGCTGCTGGTCTGTCTGATCCCAACGACTATTGGCGGCTTGCTGTCGGCGATCGGCGTCGCCGGGATGAGTCGGATGCTGGGCGCGAATGTGATTGCCACCAGCGGACGGGCAGTTGAAGCAGCGGGTGACGTTGACGTCCTGCTACTGGATAAAACCGGCACCATCACACTCGGTAACCGTCAGGCATCGGAGTTTATCCCCGCCCAGGGCATAGAGGAAAAAACGCTGGCCGATGCCGCACAACTGGCTTCGCTAGCCGACGAAACGCCGGAAGGCCGCAGTATTGTGATCCTCGCCAAGCAGCGTTTTAACCTGCGCGAGCGCGATGTGCAGTCGCTCCATGCCACCTTTGTGCCATTTACTGCACAAAGCCGGATGAGTGGGATCAACATCGACAACCGGATGATCCGTAAAGGTTCTGTCGATGCCATTCGCCGCCATGTTGAAGCTAACGGTGGTCACTTCCCTGCCGATGTCGATCAAAAAGTTGATAACGTTGCGCGTCAGGGTGCCACGCCGCTGGTAGTAGTAGAAGGTTCCCGCGTGCTGGGCGTTATTGCGCTGAAAGACATCGTCAAAGGCGGTATCAAAGAGCGTTTCGCACAACTGCGCCAAATGGGCATTAAAACGGTGATGATTACCGGAGATAACCGTCTGACTGCCGCCGCGATTGCTGCGGAAGCGGGTGTCGATGATTTTCTCGCCGAAGCGACACCGGAGGCCAAGCTGGCATTGATTCGTCAGTATCAGGCGGAAGGCCGTTTGGTGGCGATGACCGGCGACGGCACCAACGATGCTCCGGCGCTGGCGCAGGCAGATGTCGCGGTGGCGATGAACTCCGGCACTCAGGCGGCGAAAGAAGCGGGCAATATGGTGGATCTCGACTCCAACCCGACCAAGTTGATCGAGGTGGTGCACATTGGCAAACAGATGCTGATGACCCGTGGCTCGCTCACCACCTTCAGCATTGCCAACGATGTGGCGAAATACTTCGCCATTATTCCGGCGGCGTTCGCGGCAACGTATCCGCAGTTAAATGCGCTGAACATCATGCGCCTGCATTCGCCCGACTCCGCCATTCTCAGTGCGGTGATTTTCAACGCCTTGATTATCGTCTTTTTAATTCCTCTGGCGTTAAAAGGCGTGAGTTATAAACCGCTTACCGCTTCTGCCATGTTGCGCCGTAACTTATGGATTTACGGTCTGGGTGGGCTACTGGTGCCGTTTATCGGTATCAAAGTGATTGATTTACTACTGACCGTTTGCGGTCTGGTGTGAGGGTTACCATGAGTGGATTACGTCCAGCATTATCGACATTTCTCTTTCTGTTATTGATCACTGGCGGTGTTTATCCGCTACTGACCACCGCGCTGGGGCAATGGTGGTTTCCCTGGCAAGCCAATGGTTCGTTGATCCGTGAAGGTGATACGGTGCGCGGTTCGGCATTAATCGGGCAGAATTTTACCGGCAACGGTTATTTTCATGGTCGCCCGTCGGCAACGGCAGAAATGCCCTATAATTCACAGGCTTCTGGCGGGAGCAATCTGGCGGTCAGTAACCCGGAGCTGGATAAACTAATAGCCGCACGCGTTACTGCATTACGAGCCGCTAACCCGGATGCCAGCACGAACGTTCCGGTTGAACTGGTGACGGCGTCAGCAAGCGGGCTGGACAATAACATTACCCCGCAAGCGGCGGTCTGGCAGATCCCACGCGTGGCGAAAGCGCGTAATCTCAGCGTTGAACAGCTCACGCAGCTGATCGCAAAATACAGCCAACAACCGCTGGTGAAATATATCGGCCAGCCGGTCGTCAATATTGTCGAACTCAATCTGGCGCTGGATAAGCTTGATGAATAACGAACCCTTACGTCCCGATCCCGACCGTCTGCTGGAACAAACTGCCGCGCCGCATCGGGGGAAGCTAAAAGTTTTCTTCGGTGCCTGTGCAGGCGTCGGGAAGACCTGGGCGATGCTGGCAGAAGCCCAGCGACTGCGGGCGCAAGGGCTGGATATTGTGGTTGGCGTGGTAGAAACCCACGGGCGGAAAGATACCGCCGCCATGCTGGAAGGTCTGGCTGTTTTGCCACTGAAACGCCAGGCGTATCGTGGGCGGAATATCAGCGAGTTTGATCTCGATGCCGCCCTCGCCCGCCGTCCGGCGCTTATCTTAATGGACGAACTGGCGCACAGTAATGCGCCAGGTTCCCGTCATCCCAAACGCTGGCAGGACATCGAAGAGCTGCTGGAAGCTGGCATTGATGTTTTCACTACCGTCAACGTTCAACATCTGGAAAGCCTGAACGATGTGGTCAGCGGCGTCACCGGAATTCAGGTACGGGAAACCGTGCCTGATCCTTTTTTTGATGCCGCCGACGACGTAGTTCTGGTGGACTTGCCCCCGGACGATCTGCGTCAACGGCTGAAAGAAGGCAAAGTCTATATTGCCGGGCAGGCGGAGCGCGCCATTGAACATTTTTTCCGCAAAGGCAATCTGATCGCCCTGCGCGAACTGGCACTGCGCCGTACTGCCGATCGCGTAGATGAGCAAATGCGCGCCTGGCGGGGGCATCCTGGCGAAGAGAAAGTCTGGCACACGCGCGACGCGATCCTTTTATGCATCGGGCATAACACCGGCAGCGAAAAACTGGTTCGCGCGGCGGCGCGGCTGGCGTCAAGGCTGGGGAGCATCTGGCACGCGGTGTATGTTGAAACCCCTGCCCTGCACCGCTTATCGGAGAAAAAACGCCGGGCAATTCTCAGCGCCTTACGTCTGGCGCAGGAGTTAGGTGCAGAGACGGCAACGCTTTCTGATCCGGCAGAAGAAAAAGCAGTAGTGCGTTATGCCCGTGAACATAATCTCGGCAAGATTATTCTCGGTCGTCCGGCCTCGCGCCGCTGGTGGCGTCGGGAAACGTTTGCTGACCGGCTGGCGCGCATCGCCCCCGATCTCGATCAGGTGCTGGTCGCGCTTGATGAACCACCCGCCCGCACGCTTAACAACGCGCCGGATAGCCGCTCTTTTAAAGACAAGTGGCGGGTACAGATTCAGGGATGCGTGGTTGCCGCCGCGTTATGCGCCGTTATCACCTTAATTGCCATGCAGTGGCTGATGGCGTTTGATGCCGCCAACCTGGTGATGCTGTATCTGCTTGGCGTGGTGGTGGTGGCGCTGTTTTATGGGCGCTGGCCTTCAGTGGTCGCCACCGTCATTAATGTGGTGAGTTTCGATCTCTTTTTTATCGCCCCACGCGGCACGCTCGCCGTCTCTGATGTGCAATATCTGCTGACCTTCGCGGTGATGTTAACCGTCGGGCTGGTGATCGGGAACCTTACTGCGGGTGTGCGTTATCAGGCGCGGGTAGCCCGTTACCGCGAGCAACGCACACGGCACTTATATGAAATGTCGAAAGCTCTGGCGGTGGGCCGCAGTCCGCAGGACATCGCCGCCACCAGCGAACAATTTATTGCCTCCACGTTTCATGCCCGCAGCCAGGTGCTGCTACCTGATGACAATGGCAAATTGCAGCCGTTGACACATCCGCAGGGAATGACGCCGTGGGACGATGCCATCGCGCAGTGGAGTTTTGATAAAGGCCTGCCAGCGGGCGCGGGCACCGACACGTTACCCGGCGTGCCGTACCAGATTTTGCCGTTAAAAAGCGGCGAGAAAACCTACGGGCTGGTGGTGGTGGAACCGGGGAATCTGCGCCAGTTGATGATCCCGGAACAGCAGCGCCTGCTGGAAACGTTTACGCTGTTAGTCGCCAATGCCCTTGAGCGGCTGACGCTGACCGCCAGCGAAGAACAGGCGCGGATGGCAAGCGAACGTGAACAGATCCGCAACGCTCTGCTGGCGGCACTTTCGCATGATTTACGCACCCCGCTCACGGTGCTATTCGGTCAGGCAGAAATCTTAACGCTCGATCTGGCGAGTGAAGGTTCTCCGCACGCTCGCCAGGCCAGCGAAATTCGCCAACATGTGCTGAACACCACCCGCCTGGTGAATAATTTACTCGATATGGCGCGAATTCAGTCCGGCGGCTTTAATTTGAAGAAAGAGTGGTTAACGCTGGAAGAAGTGGTCGGCAGTGCGCTGCAAATGCTGGAACCGGGTTTATCATCGCCCATCAACCTGTCATTGCCAGAACCACTGACTTTAATCCACGTTGACGGGCCACTCTTTGAACGGTTGCTGATTAATCTGCTGGAGAACGCGGTGAAATACGCGGGCGCACAGGCCGAAATTGGTATCGATGCCCACGTTGAGGGCGAAAATCTACAACTGGATGTCTGGGATAACGGCCCCGGTCTTCCGCCAGGCCAGGAGCAGACGATATTCGATAAGTTTGCTCGCGGAAATAAGGAGTCGGCAGTACCGGGCGTCGGGCTTGGGCTGGCAATTTGTCGGGCGATTGTGGATGTACACGGCGGCACCATTACCGCATTCAACCGACCGGAAGGTGGTGCCTGTTTTCGTGTTACACTTCCCCAGCAAACTGCCCCTGAACTTGAAGAATTTCATGAGGATATGTGACAAACGTTCTGATTGTTGAAGATGAACAAGCTATTCGTCGCTTTCTGCGCACGGCGCTGGAGGGCGACGGTATGCGTGTCTTTGAGGCCGAAACGCTGCAACGCGGCTTGCTGGAAGCGGCAACCCGCAAGCCGGATTTGATTATTCTCGATCTCGGTCTGCCCGATGGCGATGGAATTGAGTTTATCCGCGACCTGCGCCAGTGGAGCGTAGTGCCGGTGATTGTGCTTTCCGCACGTAGTGAAGAGAGCGACAAAATCGCCGCGCTGGATGCCGGAGCTGATGATTACCTGAGTAAACCGTTTGGCATTGGCGAATTGCAGGCGCGTCTGCGCGTCGCTTTACGCCGCCACTCAGCTACCGCCGCACCCGATCCGGTAGTGAAGTTTTCTGATGTTACCGTCGATTTAGCGGCTCGTGTGATCCATCGGGGTGAGGAAGAGGTGCATCTCACCCCGATTGAGTTTCGCCTGCTGGCAGTGTTGCTCAATAATGCGGGAAAAGTGCTCACCCAGCGCCAGCTCCTCAACCAGGTGTGGGGACCAAACGCGGTTGAACACAGCCACTATTTGCGTATTTATATGGGGCATCTGCGACAAAAACTGGAACAAGACCCAGCTCGGCCTCGCCATTTTATTACTGAAACCGGTATTGGATATCGGTTTATGCTTTGAATATTTATTCATTTTTTGCACTTTTAAAAGAATTATTATTTTAAAATTAGCCCTGCTGAAACATTATTATTCAGCAGGATTAATGCGCTAACAAAACACAAACAATTAAATTACAAAATCAAAAAAAACAAAGCAACATTCTGTTTTGCACCATCCATACTTTATGATTAACAACTTTTAGTTTGACCATTTTTTTGATCTTCTTCATAGATTAGAGACATTTCCTGGATAGAATAATTTTACCTTCAACTGATACAGAAAAAGGTAAAGGAAAATGGAAAATAATAACCGTGCAATGCCCCATATAAGGCGAACAACTCATATTATGAAGTTTTCCCATCGCAATAGCTTTGACTTTCATTTCTTTAATGCCCGCTAGTCTTCTGACTAAAGGGCACCTCAAAATACAGGTCTCCCTGTCTTTAAGCATCACAGGTTAATACCTGTATCCCTGGTGCTCATGCATTGCTAACCCTTTTATACCCTTATTAATTCAGATCGCTACGTCGCAATCTGGACAGGTAGAGTATTGCCAGTTACCGGGCTGGTCGGGTTATTGCATCTACAAAAAGCAAACTACTGATTTATTTATCAGGGGTGATGTTTTGCTTTTTTCCGGCGTTATCAATTTCTCTATTGAGAAATTGAGGACCTGCTATTACCTGAAATAAAGAGATGAAAAATGTCAGAATTAAAAATTGCCGTTAGTCGTTCTTGCCAGAATTACTTTTCCACTCATCGTGTATGCGTGAACATTGACGAAAGTAATTATATTGACGTTGCTGCCATTGTTTTATCGGTCGATGATGTTGAACGTGGAAAACTCGATGAAATAGACGCTACTGGCTATGGCATTCCTGTATTTATTGCCACGGAAAATGAAGATCATGTGCCAGCAAAATACCTGTCACGTATTTCGGGTGTCTTCGAACATTGCGAAGCGCGGAAAACGTTTTACGGTCGCCAGTTAGAAACCGCTGCCAGTCATTATGAAACCCTGTTACGCCCACCTTTCTTCCGCGCACTGGTCGATTATGTCAATCAGGGTAACAGCGCATTTGATTGCCCCGGTCATCAGGGCGGCGAATTTTTCCGTCGCCATCCGGCAGGTAACCAGTTTGTAGAGTATTTTGGTGAAACTCTTTTCCGTTCTGACTTGTGCAACGCCGACGTGGCAATGGGTGACCTGCTAATTCATGAAGGCGCACCGTGTATCGCACAACAACACGCAGCAAAAGTGTTTAATGCCGATAAAACCTACTTCGTTTTAAACGGCACCTCCTCTTCAAACAAAGTGGTATTAAACGCACTGCTGACACCGGGCGATCTGGTGCTGTTTGACCGCAATAACCATAAATCTAATCACCACGGGGCGTTGCTACAAGCTGGTGCAACACCGGTTTATCTGGAAACAGCACGCAACCCGTATGGCTTTATCGGTGGCATTGATGCGCACTGCTTCGAAGAAAATTACCTGCGCGAACTGATTGCAGAAGTCGCACCGCAGCGGGCAAAAGAGGCGCGTCCGTTCCGCCTCGCGGTTATTCAGTTAGGCACCTACGACGGTACAATTTATAACGCCCGTCAGGTAGTGGATAAAATTGGTCATCTGTGTGACTACATTCTGTTTGACTCCGCATGGGTCGGCTACGAGCAGTTTATCCCGATGATGGCTGACTGTTCGCCGCTGCTGCTGGAGCTTAATGAAAACGATCCGGGCATTCTGGTTACGCAGTCAGTCCATAAACAGCAGGCGGGTTTTTCCCAGACATCACAAATTCATAAAAAAGACCGCCATATCAAAGGTCAACCGCGTTATGTACCGCATAAACGCATGAACAATGCCTTTATGATGCATGCCTCCACAAGTCCGTTCTATCCGCTGTTCGCGGCACTGGACGTCAACGCTAAAATGCATGAAGGCGTAAGCGGTCGCAATATGTGGATGGACTGCGTGGCGAATGGCATTGATGCCCGCAAACTGATCCTTGAAAACTGTCATCATATTCGTCCGTTCGTTCCTGAACTGGTGGATGGCAAGCCATGGCAGTCATATCCCACCGCTGAAATTGCCAATGACCTGCGTTTCTTCCAGTTTGTACCAGGAGAACACTGGCACTCTTTTGAAGGCTACGCAGAAAACCAATATTTTGTCGATCCGTGCAAGCTGCTACTGACTACCCCAGGCATTGATGCACGTAACGGCGAATATGAGGCATTCGGTGTTCCTGCAACCATTCTCGCTAACTTCCTGCGTGAAAATGGTGTCGTTCCAGAAAAATGCGACCTTAACTCCATTTTATTCCTGCTGACTCCGGCAGAAGATATGGCCAAACTACAGCAGCTTGTCGCCCTGCTAGTACGTTTCGAAAAACTGCTGGAAGATGATGCGCCTCTGGCGGACGTACTGCCTTCCATTTACAAACAGCATGAAGCCCGTTACGCCGGTTATACCCTGCGTCAGTTGTGCCAGGAAATGCACGACCTGTATGCCCGTCATAACGTGAAACAACTGCAAAAAGAGATGTTCCGTAAGGAACACTTCCCTCGCGTCAGCATGAACCCACAAGAAGCTAACTACGCCTACTTACGCGGTGAGGTGGAGCTGGTTCGTCTGCCGGATGCAGAAGGGCGTATCGCAGCCGAAGGTGCCCTGCCTTATCCTCCGGGCGTGCTGTGTGTTGTTCCGGGTGAAGTCTGGGGCGGTGCAGTTCTGCGTTACTTCATTGCCCTGGAAGAAGGCATTAACCTGCTGCCAGGTTTTGCGCCGGAATTACAGGGGGTCTACATCGAAGAACATGACGGTCGCAAACAGGTCTGGTGCTATGTCATCAAATCAAGCGAAGCACAAAGCGCCCTGCTGAAGGGAGAAAAATTATGAGTCAGGCTAAAGCGAATAAAATGGGCGTCGTGCAGTTAACCATACTGACGATGGTCAACATGATGGGTTCCGGCATCATTATGCTGCCGACCAAACTAGCCGAAGTCGGGACGATCTCGATTATCTCCTGGCTGGTCACCGCCGTAGGCTCAATGGCGCTGGCCTGGGCCTTTGCAAAATGCGGTATGTATAGTCGTAAATCAGGTGGTATGGGGGGTTATGCCGAATATGCCTTCGGTAAATCCGGTAACTTCATGGCGAACTATACCTACGGTGTGTCACTGCTGATTGCCAATGTCGCCATCGCTATTTCCGCCGTTGGCTACGGTACTGAGTTGTTTGACACAACCCTTTCGCCTGTTCAGATTGGTCTTGCCACTATTGCTGTGCTGTGGGTATGTACCGTGGCTAACTTTGGTGGTGCACGCATTACCGGGCAGATCAGTAGCATTACCGTGTGGGGTGTCATTATTCCGGTAATTGGCCTGTGCATTATCGGCTGGTTCTGGTTCAGCCCGACGCTTTACGCTGACTCCTGGAACCCGCATCATGCGCCCTTCTTTAGCGCGGTTGGTTCTTCCATCGCCATGACATTGTGGGCTTTTCTCGGTCTGGAATCGGCCTGTGCGAACGCTGAAGTGGTAGAAAACCCGGAACGTAACGTGCCAATTGCTGTTCTTGGCGGTACGTTGGGTGCGGCAGTAATTTATATCGTCTCTACTAACGTGATTGCCGGGATTGTGCCAAATATGGAGCTGGCAAATTCAACGGCACCGTTTGGTCTGGCCTTCGCGCAGATGTTCACACCGGAAGTCGGTAAAGTGATTATGGCGTTGATGGTGATGTCCTGCTGCGGTTCACTGCTCGGTTGGCAGTTCACCATTGCCCAGGTGTTTAAATCTTCTGCCGATGAAGGGTACTTCCCGAAAATTTTCTCTCGTGTAACCAAAGTGGATGCACCGGTTCAGGGAATGTTGACCATTGTGATTATCCAGAGTGGATTATCGCTGATGACCATTAGCCCGTCGCTGAACAGCCAGTTCAACGTGTTGGTCAACCTGGCCGTGGTGACCAATATTATCCCGTATATTCTGTCGATGGCAGCATTGGTGATCATTCAGAAAGCAGCTAATGTTCCGGCTGCTAAAGCGAAAGTGGCTAACTTTGTTGCCTTTATTGGTGCAATGTACAGCTTCTATGCGCTGTACTCGTCTGGGGAAGAGGCCATGCTGTATGGCTCCATCGTGACCTTCCTCGGCTGGACACTGTATGGTCTGGTATCACCCCGCTTTGAACTGAAAAATAAACACGGTTAATAAAGCGAAGTAAAAAAGGGCGATCGAATGATCGCCCTTTGGGATTATTAACAAAGTGCTCGTTGTTCATGCCGCAGGTGGCGCAAGCGCCTTATCCAGCCCACAAAATCGCGCAAATTCAATATATTGCACTATCCTCGTAGGCCTGATAAGCGTAGCGTATCAGGCAATCATAAGTAAAAGGGGCGATCTTCCGACCGCCCTTTTTCTTATTTAATGTGTTTACGCGTTTTTCAGAACTTCGCTAACAATCTCAACCGCTTCTTTCTCGATCTGCTTGCGATGTTCTTCACCAAGGAAGCTTTCGCAGTAGATCTTGTATGCGTCTTCCGTGCCTGACGGACGCGCGGCGAACCAGCCGTTGTCAGTCATCACTTTCAGACCGCCGATAGAAGCACCATTACCCGGTGCCGCCGTCAGACGTGCGGTGATCGGGTCACCTGCCAGGGTGCTGGCGCTCACCATTTCCGGAGACAGCTTAGACAGCGCCGCTTTTTGCGCGGAAGTCGCAGCTGCCTGCAAACGGTTGTAGCTCGGCGCACCAAAGCGTTTCGCCAGTTCGTTGTAGTGTTCCTGCGGGTTCTTACCGGTGACTGCGGTAATTTCCGCCGCCAGCAGACACATAATGATGCCGTCTTTATCGGTGGACCACGGCGTGCCGTCGAAACGCAGGAAGGAAGCCCCTGCGCTCTCTTCGCCGCCAAAGCCGAAGCTGCCGTCGAACAGACCATCAACAAACCATTTGAAGCCTACCGGTACTTCCACCAGCTTGCGACCCAAATCGTTGACCACGCGGTCGATCATCGCAGAAGAAACCAGCGTTTTACCCACGGCAACATCTTTGCCCCACTGCGGACGATGCTGGAACAGGTAGTTGATCGCCACTGCCAGGTAGTGGTTCGGATTCATCAAACCTGCCGGAGTGACGATACCGTGACGGTCATAATCCGGGTCGTTAGCAAACGCCAGGTCGAACTTATCACGCAGTGCCAGCAGCCCCGCCATCGCACACTCGGAGGAACAGTCCATACGGATCGCGCCGTCTTTATCGAGGTGCATAAAGCGGAAGGTTTGATCGACCTGATCGTTAACGATGGTCAAGTTGAGGTTGTAATACTCGCCAATGCGCTTCCAGTATTCGATACCGGAACCGCCCAGCGGATCAACGCCCAGCGTCAGGCCAGCTTTCTGAATCGCCGCCATATCAACGATATCAGCCAGACCTTCCACAAACGGCTGCACCAGATCCTGCTCTTTCACATGACCGGATGCCATCGCTTCGTCGAGGGAGATACGTTTCACGCCTTTCAGACCATCGGCCAGCAGTGCGTTGGCTCTGTCTTCCACCACTTTGGTGACGTTGGTATCAGCCGGGCCACCATTTGGCGGATTGTACTTGATACCACCATCTTCCGGCGGGTTATGGGACGGTGTAATCACGATACCGTCTGCCAGCGGGCCACCTTTTTTATTGTGAACCAGAATGGCATTGGAAACGGCAGGTGTCGGGGTGAAGCCATTGTTTTCCTGCACAATGACATCAACGCCGTTCGCTGCCAGCACTTCCAGTACGGAAATGAACGCAGGCTCGGACAGGGCGTGAGTATCTTTACCCACATAGCAAGGGCCAGTGATGCCGTTTTTCGCACGTTCTTCAGCAATTGCCTGAGCGATCGCCAGAATGTGCGGCTCGTTAAAGCTGTGGCGCGCTGCACTGCCACGGTGACCGGAAGTACCGAATTTCACCGCGTGCTCCGCATTCCCTGCTTCTGGTTTCAGTACATAATATTGCGCCGTCAGTTGGGCGACGTTAATCAAATCACTCTGTTGTGCAGGTTGACCTGCACGATTGTGGATTGCCATTGCTTTGTCCTTTATCTGCAACGTTGTTTTAAATTGTCCCGCAAACCTTCTCAATCAATTCCGCCGGGAATTGCATCGACTGCATGATGTGTTCAATCATGCTGCATTTACGGCCAGTGTTAGTGTTGGTGATCACCCAATACGGCGTGCCTGGCACATGTTTCGGCTTGGTCTGATTACCATTTTTCAGCAGCGTTTGTTCATCTGCCGCAAAGTAAACGCGCGTGCGACCGTGCAACGATTCCGTTGCCTCGGCAAACGCCTGGGCGTCAAGAGAATATAGTGTAGACAACAGCAGCATAAAGCGGTTGACCGCGCGCTTCTGCTCTGCGTATTCATCGGAAAGCAGAAGTTCACGCATTGCGCGTACTTTGTCTTTAATCGTTTTGATCGGCTTCGCTTCGACGATAGCAGGCGACGCAATGCGAACCTCTTTCGTCACCGGAGCAGCAGGCTGTGATGCGGCGGAAAATTTCAACATGCGCCGTAAAATGTCGGATGCGCTCTCGCCGATATGCTTAGTGTGGCTGGCAATATAGCTGTAGAGTTCATCATCAACTTCAATCGTTTTCATCTTAATCCAGTGCGGTGTCTTAGCTGAATACAAGTCGCCAGGAGTATATGAATAAATCCCGGCAGCGGATAGCGTCAAGCCTGGCTTGCAGAAAAACTCGGATTAAACCTTATTTGTTGCAGCCCTGTGGCACAATGGTCAACATAATACCCTAACCCGACTTCGCGAAAAAAAGAACTTTGCCATGAAATTGAATATCCGCGCGCAATCTGCACAAAACCAGCATAATAATTCTCCCATCGTCCTCGTCCACGGTTTGTTTGGTAGTCTCGACAACCTCGGCGTGCTGGCGCGCAACCTGGTGAGCGACCACGATATCATCCAGGTAGATATGCGTAACCACGGACTTTCACCGCGCGATCCTGTGATGAATTATCCAGCAATGGCGCAAGATCTGCTGGATACGCTGGATGCACAGCAGATCGAAAAAGCGACGTTTATCGGTCACTCTATGGGCGGTAAAGCCGTTATGGCGCTAACCGCACTGGCCCCCGACCGCATCGATAAACTGGTGGCTATCGATATTGCCCCCGTCGATTATCACGTTCGTCGTCATGATGAGATTTTCGCAGCCATCAACGCCGTCAGTAAATCCAACGCGCAAACGCGACAGCAGGCAGCAGCGGTGATGCGCCAGCATCTGAATGAAGAAGGAGTGATTCAGTTTCTGCTGAAATCTTACGTTGATGGTGAATGGCGTTTTAACGTGCCAGTGTTGTGGGATCAGTATCCGCATATTGTTGGCTGGTCGAAAATTCCGGCATGGGATCACCCTGCCCTGTTTATCCCCGGCGGTAATTCACCGTATGTCACTGAACAATATCGTGATGATTTACTGGCGCAATTCCCGCAGGCTCGGGCGCATGTGATTGCGGGTGCGGGTCACTGGGTACACGCAGAAAAACCTGATGCGGTACTGCGCGCCATCCGTCGCTATCTCAATGATTAACGCAACTGATTAAAAACCCAGCGTCTGCGTCGCTTTCCGCGCGTGGGCGTTGGCGTGACTCATCGCGCTGATGTATTATGGCGCGCTATCCATCCGGGCAGACGCCCGGCTGATTGTTTCCCCCGAAGTCACCAAGATCATGGCCAAAGAACAAACGGACCGTACGACATTAGATCTGTTCGCGCACGAGCGTCGACCGGGACGACCGAAAACCAATCCGCTTTCGCGCGATGAACAGCTGCGTATTAATAAACGCAACCAGCTAAAACGCGACAAAGTACGTGGTCTTAAGCGTGTCGAACTGAAGCTGAACGCGGAAGCTGTCGAGGCGCTGAATGAGCTGGCAGAGTCGCGCAATATGAGCCGTAGCGAACTGATCGAAGAGATTTTGATGCAGCAGTTGGCGGCACTGCGTAGTCAGGGCATCGTTTAAATTTCCACTTTCATGTAGCACAGTGTGCAGTCCTGCCCGTTTGCTGATTCCGCAAGACTGCCTGTTCTGCTATGATTGCCTTTATCCGTGGGCAATTTGCCACCCCCATTTCAATAAGTTTCAAGAGGTTATTTCACTCATGGCTATCACTGGCATCTTTTTCGGCAGCGACACCGGTAATACCGAAAATATCGCAAAAATGATTCAAAAACAGCTTGGTAAAGACGTTGCCGATGTCCATGACATTGCAAAAAGCAGCAAAGAAGATCTGGAAGCTTATGACATTCTGCTGCTGGGTATCCCAACCTGGTATTACGGCGAAGCGCAGTGTGACTGGGACGACTTCTTCCCGACTCTCGAAGAGATTGATTTCAATGGTAAACTGGTTGCCCTGTTTGGCTGTGGCGACCAGGAAGATTACGCCGAATATTTCTGTGATGCATTAGGCACTATCCGTGACATCATCGAACCGCGCGGCGCGACTATCGTGGGTCACTGGCCAACTGCGGGCTACCATTTCGAAGCGTCAAAAGGTCTGGCAGATGACGACCACTTTGTCGGCCTGGCTATTGACGAAGACCGTCAGCCGGAACTGACCGCTGAACGTGTAGAAAAATGGGTTAAACAGATTTCTGAAGAGTTGCATCTCGACGAAATTCTCAATGCCTGATGTGATGCGGTGTAGGCTAATGTCTACGCCGTATTAATAGATAACGCCAATCAAAATAATTGCTACAAATTTGTAACTTTTGCCGTAGTACCTGTACAATGTTCCAGTATTGAAGTGGCCTTGCCGATGTAAATGTAAGCTAAGCCACGTTTTTATTAACAATATTTGCCAGGGACTTGTGGTTTTCATTTAGGCGTGGCAATTCTATAATGATACGCATTATCTCAAGAGCAAATTCTGTCACTTCTTCTAATGAAGTGAACCGCTTAGTAACAGGACAGATTCCGCATGACTGATAACAATACCGCCCTAAAGAAAGCTGGCCTGAAAGTAACGCTTCCTCGTTTAAAAATCCTGGAAGTTCTTCAGGAGCCGGACAACCATCACGTCAGTGCGGAAGATTTATATAAACGTCTGATCGATATGGGTGAAGAAATTGGTCTGGCTACGGTATATCGCGTACTGAACCAGTTTGACGATGCCGGTATCGTCACCCGCCACAATTTTGAAGGCGGTAAATCCGTATTTGAACTGACCCAGCAACATCACCACGATCACCTGATCTGCCTCGACTGCGGCAAGGTTATTGAATTTAGTGATGAATCTATCGAAGCGCGTCAGCGTGAAATCGCCGCGAAACATGGCATTCGCCTGACTAACCATAGTCTCTATCTTTACGGTCACTGTGCCGAAGGCGATTGCCGCGAAGATGAGCATGCGCACGAAGGCAAATAAGCCAGCCTGAACGAGAAAAGCCAACCTGCAGGTTGACTTTATATTATTGGCATAGTGAGATTTGTTCGTGCCGGATGCGGCGTGAACGCCTTATCCGGCCTACAAATCATCTCAAATTCAATATATTGCATAAAAAGGTAGGCCTGATAAGCGCAGCGCATCAGGCAATTTATGCACTTGCTATAAATCTCAAGCCAACCTGCAGGTTGGCTTTTTTATACAAGGGAAATAAGAACAAGTGAGAGTTACAGCCCTCGCTTTTTTTGTTTTTACTGCGTAGCGTTATTACTGCGAATTTCCTGCCAGACTTTATCGCAATCGGCTTTCACTGCCTGGTCGTTACCCGTTTGCGTTGCTCGCAGACACTGCTGATAATCCAGTACCCGCACACTTTCCTGGTCGGCAAACTGCTGATGTTGTTTCTCTTTCTTCAGCACGTTTAACACGCTCTGGCAGGCCTCAATTTTTTCCGGCGAGCCTTGTGCGGTATTGATACAGGTGCTGTATGCCTCTTTCAGACGGCTGTCTTCCTGTGGCGCGGTCGATTGCGCACAAGCCACCAGCCCCGATGCCATCATGGCGATGAGAATCAGTTTTTTCATAGCAAATTCCTCAAACGTGCGGCAGGTGAAATGCCTGCCGCATCGGGCATCAGAAGATAGTGAACGGTGCGATAACCATGAATTTCACGTCACGCTCATCCTGGAAGATGTTGCCGTAACCGCCGCCCCAGCTTGGAATGTCGGAGTGGTTGTCGTATTCGGTGAAGTGCAGTTTGAACATCGTGCCTTTGGCGCGACCATCCTGAATGGTGTAGACCGCATCCAGGCTGTAAGCAGACTCTTCGATAGTCCGGTTTTTGTCGTAGTACGCATCCGGATTGCTCTGCCATGTCGCTGGTTTGGCATCCCATGCATAAACGTAGGAAGCGCCGATGGCGAAGCCGGGAAGATTCCAGTTTTTCAGGTCATACATCGCACCGAAGAAGACCGCTTTTTCGCCGTTGGCGTTAAAGTCAGAACGGTTATCCCACCAGATATCCAGGCGACCGTTCGAGGAAGCATAGGTTGGGGTCATACGTTGCAGGAAGTATCCCTGCTGACCGTCAGCTTTAACCCAGGTGCCTTCGAGGCGCAAATCCACTACATCAGCCGCCCGGTAGCCAAAGGTCAACGCCTGCAGCCAGGCGGTGCCGTCGTAAAGATCGTTGACGCTGCGATCGTCAACTTTGTCGCGCGTACCATAGAACTGATAGCTGGTAGTTAATGGGCTACCAGCGATATCAAATTTATAGCTGGCTTTGGCAAAATATTGATCGATATAACCTTCAGCCTGCCCAAACGCCGCTTCCAGTACGAAGTTATTTTTGAAGTCGTACTTCGCCCCGAGGGAGTGCAGATAATCAACTTTGGTAGTTTTATCGTTCTGATAAAACTCATCCATTTCCAGATGCCACGGCGCTTTATATTCGTTCGTCCACATATAGGAGAAACTCAATGCGCCGGCATCGCCGTAATCAAAATTAGCCCCGGCTTCCGCGCCCTGATAAGTACCCGGCATAAAACTCCAGTGCGGCGCTAACAGTGTTTGACCCGTTGGCTGAATATAACCTGCCCTCGCCCACACCGGACCGTATTTAAATTTGGCCGCTGCTTTGTACAGACTTATACCGCTTTTATCGCCAGACCAGTCTTCATCATAGGCTTTATTACTTTTTGAAAACGCGATTTCGTTCGGGTGGGAGCTGTCGCCGTTTTCCGCCATTTCAATCGCCGTAAACGCGGCAATATCGAGGCCGAACATATCAGCAGCATAACCAGACTGAAAATCGAGGTTGGCGTTCCAGGTGGAGTGAGAAAGGTTGGTTTTGTATTTGTCGCCGTCGGTAACATCTTTACGGTCACGTTCACGCTGCCAGTAATAGATACCGCCGGTTAAGGTTGAATCGTCGATGAATCCTTCGGCGCGAGCCTCCGGTATTGCCATAAAGCCCGACATTGCTGTAACACCGGCGATAGCCAGCGCCAGCGTACTACGTTTGCCACTAAACGCACGCATGGGTTAATCCTCTTTGACGTATAAATTGCTGCACCACAGGTGAACAGCGAAAAAAATAAAAATTAAAAAAGTAGCGTTGAGAAAAGTCTCGCTGACTACAGGAACAGACTATTTTTCGCGACGCGAATTATCAATCTCTTTCTGTAACGAGAATGTAAGAACATGAGCAACCGCACATATTTTGATGATTTTTGTTACAGGATTTAAGTTTGCAGCAGAAGAGCTTGTAGAAGAAAAAATATGTGGCTTTCCAGTAGGATGAAAACGGTTACATTTTATTGAATTATGATTTGTGGTTTTAAATTTATTTTACGGATAAATTGCGAAGCGGAATTAATTCGCGATGATAAGCAGAAAAAACGCCGCAGAGCGCGGCGTTTGGGATTGTTTGTATATTTCAGGCGTAAACGCCTTATCCGGCCTACAAAAGCACGCAAATTCAATACATTGCAGAGTTCACGTAGGTCTGATAAGCGTAGCGCATCAGGCAATTTAGCGTTTGAGACTGTTTGTGTGTTTCTTGCAGGATGCGGCATTTACGCCGCATCCTGCATGGTGAAACTTAAAATTACTCGCCAACCTTCGCCCAGGTATCACGCAGCCCAACGGTGCGGTTAAATACCGGTTTTTCCGCCGTGGAATGGCGGCTGTCGAGGCAGAAGTAACCTTCACGCTCAAACTGGAACGCTTTACCCGCTACCGCGTCTTTCAGAGACGGTTCAGCAAAGCCCTGTTTGATGACCAGCGATTCCGGGTTAATCACCGACAGGAAATCATCCGCAGCGCCTGGATTCGGCACGCTGAACAGGCGATCGTACAGGCGGATTTCAACCGGCAGCGCATGTGCCGCGCTTACCCAGTGAATAACGCCTTTGACTTTACGACCATCAGCCGGATCTTTGCTTAAGGTGTCGGCATCGTAAGTACAGAAGATGGTGGTGATATTGCCTTCAGCATCTTTCTCCACGCGTTCTGCTTTAATCACGTAAGCATTACGCAGACGCACTTCTTTACCCAGCACCAGACGCTTGTACTGCTTGTTAGCTTCTTCGCGGAAATCAGCGCGATCGATCCAAATCTCACCGCTAAACGGCACCTGACGGCTACCCATTTCCGGTTTGTTCGGATGGTTCGGCATGGTGACCATTTCGCCTTCGCCCTGATAGTTTTCGATAACCAGTTTCACTGGATCGATAACCGCCATTGCGCGCGGCGCGTTTTCGTTGAGATCTTCACGAATGCAGGATTCCAGAGATGCCATCTCAATGGTGTTGTCCTGTTTGGTCACGCCGATGCGTTTGCAGAACTCACGAATAGAAGCTGCGGTATAACCACGACGACGCAGACCAGAAATAGTCGGCATACGCGGATCGTCCCAGCCTTCTACATGCTTGTCGGTCACCAACTGGTTCAGCTTACGCTTGGACATCACGGTGTATTCCAGATTCAGGCGCGAGAATTCGTACTGGCGCGGATGAACAGGAATGGTGATGTTGTCCAGAACCCAGTCATACAGACGACGGTTGTCCTGGAACTCCAGCGTACACAGAGAGTGCGTAATGCCTTCCAGCGCATCGCTGATGCAGTGGGTGAAGTCGTACATCGGGTAGATGCACCACTTGTTGCCGGTCTGGTGGTGTTCCGCAAATTTAATACGATACAGCACAGGATCGCGCATCACGATAAACGGCGAAGCCATGTCGATTTTCGCTCGCAGGCAGGCTTTACCTTCTTCAAAACCGCCGGTACGCATTTTTTCGAACAGCGCCAGGTTCTCTTCAACGCTGCGGTCGCGGTACGGGCTGTTTTTACCTGGCTGCGTCAGGGTGCCACGGTATTCGCGGATCTGTTCCGGCGTCAGTTCATCGACATACGCCAGGCCTTTATTGATCAATTCGATCGCATAGGCATGGAGCTGATCAAAATAGTCGGAGGAGTAACGAACGTTACCAGACCAGTGAAAACCTAACCATTCAACGTCGTTTTTGATCGACTCTACGTACTCGATATCTTCTTTTACCGGGTTAGTGTCGTCGAAACGCAGGTTGCACTGGCCTTTATAGTCCTGGGCGATCCCGAAGTTCAGGCAGATAGATTTCGCATGACCAATATGCAGATAGCCATTTGGTTCTGGCGGGAAACGGGTGTGTACTGTGGTGTGCTTGCCACTGGCCAGATCTTCATCAATGATCTGACGAATAAAGTTAGTCGGGCGGGCTTCTGCCTCACTCATCGTGGATTCCTCAAAGCGTAAACAACGTATAACGGCGTATGATCTTATAAGCGGGACAGGCTGACAACTGTTAGTTAGAGAAAATAGAAAATCTCACTGAGATTATGGGGATGATTGATGAAAAAAAAAGCGGCGAAGATGATATCCGCCGCTTTTGCCACTGCTGTGTCATAGTTGGATGCGACACTGGTGCGTCTTATCCAACCGACAGGCCTGATAAGACGCGTCAAGCGTCGCATCAGGCATGAAACAGATTACTTTTTGATTTCATACAGCGGCGTTTGACCCGCCACAACATGACCCTGAGCTTGAATGTTCAGGCCACTGAAATCGTCGATATTGCTGCAAACCACCGGGCTAATCATCGAGCGGGCGTTAGCGTTCAGGTAATCCAGATCCATTTCCAGAATCGGTTGCCCTGCGCTTACCTGCGCGCCCTCTTCCACCAGACGCTTAAAGCCTTTACCTTCCAGCGCCACGGTGTCGATACCCATGTGGACGACGATCTCCGCGCCTTTTTCGGTTTCCAGGCAGAACGCGTGGTTGGTGTTGAAGATTTTTACAATAGTCCCTGCGGCTGGTGATACAACGATTTTATCCGTCGGTTTCACCGCCACACCGTCGCCCACCGCTTTGCTGGCAAACGCTTCGTCTGGCACCTGATCCAGTGCGACAACATCACCAGTGATCGGCGATACCAGCTCAGCGATAGACACTGCGTTTGGTACAGCCTGTGGTTTCGCAACCGGCGCGGCAGTTGCCGGAGCAGCGTCAGCAGAAGCAGCGGCTACCGGACCACGGGCAACGACTTTCTTCATCGCATCACCGATAGATTCCGCTTTTGCACCAACAATCACCTGGATGGTCTGTTTGTTCAGTTTCACCACCCCAGAAGCCCCCAGACGTTTACACATCGCATCGTTGACGCGGGATGAGTCACCCACCGTCAGGCGCAGACGGGTAATACAGGCGTCAATCGCTTTCAGGTTGTCGCTACCGCCAACCGCAGCAATATAGTTGGTCGCCAGTTGAGTCAGACCTTCTTCAGTGTTGCTGTTGGCTTCTTCAGTAACAATTTCGTCTTCTTTATCTTCACGGCCTGGCGTTTTCAGGTTGAACATGCGGATAACTGCACTGAACACCACAAAGTAGATAACGAAGAAGATAACGCCCATCACCAGCAGCATCCAGACGTTCTGGCTGGCTGCCGGCAGGTTATACATCAACGCATAGTCGATGGCGCCCGCAGAGAAGGAGAAGCCCGCGTGAATACCCAGCAGCGTTGCCACAAACAGGCTGATACCGGTCAGCAGTGCGTGCAGAAGGTACAGCAACGGAGCAAGGAACATGAACAGGAATTCCAGCGGCTCGGTAACACCAGTCAGGAACGCGGTGATAGCAACGGAAAGCAGCATCCCGCCAACCATCGGACGACGCTCTTTCGGTGCTGCGAAGTACATCGCCAGTGCCGCACCCGGCAGACCAAACATCATAATCGGGAAGAAGCCGGACATGAACATCCCTGCAGTGCCGTCACCGGCATAGAAGCGGTTGATGTCGCCGTGGAAAACCGTCCCTGCCGCGTTGGTAAATTCACCAATCTGGAACCAGGCAATGGTGTTCAGCACCTGATGCAGACCGGTTGGGATCAGCAGACGGTTGATGAAACCAAAGATACCGGAACCCAGCGCGCCCGCAGACACGATCCATTCACCACCAGCATGAATAGCGTGCTGCACCGGTGGCCAGACATAACCAAAAATAGCCGCCAATACCAGGCAGAAGAAGCCAGTGGCAATCGGCACAAAACGTTTACCACCGAAGAAGCTCAGGAAGTCCGGCAGTTTAATATCGGACCAGCGATTATAGGCTGCACCACCGACCAGACCGGTAATGATACCCGCCAGTACACCCATGTTGATTTCCGGGTTGATGGTCACCATCGCTTTGGTTAACACAAAGTAACCTACCGCACCTGCCAGCGCCGCCGCACCTGCGCTGTCTTTGGACCAGCTGGATGCCACGCCGATGGCGAAGATTAATGCGAGGTTATCAAAAATCGCGCCGCCCGCCTGGGCAATAAACGCAACGTTAAGTAAATCTGGCTGACCGAATCGCAGCAACAGTGCCGCCACCGGCAGTACTGCGATAGGGAGCTGTAACGCCCTACCGAGTCGCTGAAAAAACCCTAAAATATTCATCTTATTCCCCCTACGAGAACCCTATTTGGCTCGTTTAAAGCCGTTTTTTATTTTGCTGCAAACTGTACTGCCGATGTTCTGTAATCATATTGTTAGATCATCTGCTACAGAGTGTGTAAAAAATTAATTCGTACCGCAAATTAAACGCGTGTCTTTTGTGAGTTTTGTCACCAAATATCGTTATCATTACTCCCTTTTACTGGCTAAACCAGAAAACTTATTTTATCATTCAAAAAATCAGGTCGGATTGACGCCTCTCTGCGCAAATCCAGGTTACGCTTAAAGATGCCTAATCCGCCAACGGCTTACATTTTACTTATTGAGGTGAATAATGAGACTGATCCCCCTGACTACCGCTGAACAGGTCGGCAAATGGGCTGCTCGCCATATCGTTAATCGTATCAACGCGTTCAAACCGACTGCCGATCGTCCGTTCGTGCTCGGTCTGCCGACTGGCGGCACACCGATGACCACCTATAAAGCGTTAGTCGAAATGCATAAAGCAGGCCAGGTCAGCTTTAAGCACGTTGTCACCTTCAACATGGATGAATATGTCGGTCTGCCGAAAGAGCATCCGGAAAGTTACTACAGCTTTATGCACCGTAATTTCTTCGATCACGTTGATATTCCAGCAGAAAATATCAACCTTCTCAACGGTAACGCCCCGGATATCGACGCCGAGTGCCGCCAGTATGAAGAAAAAATCCGCTCTTACGGTAAAATTCATCTGTTTATGGGCGGCGTAGGTAACGACGGTCACATCGCATTTAACGAACCGGCCTCTTCTCTGGCTTCTCGCACCCGTATCAAAACCCTGACTCATGACACTCGCGTCGCGAACTCTCGTTTCTTTGATAACGATGTTAATCAGGTGCCAAAATATGCCCTGACTGTCGGTGTTGGTACATTGCTGGATGCCGAAGAAGTGATGATTCTGGTTCTGGGTAGCCAGAAAGCACTGGCGCTGCAAGCCGCAGTTGAAGGTTGCGTTAACCATATGTGGACCATCAGCTGCCTGCAACTGCATCCGAAAGCGATCATGGTGTGCGATGAACCGTCCACCATGGAGCTGAAAGTTAAGACTTTAAGATATTTCAATGAATTAGAAGCAGAAAATATCAAAGGTCTGTAATTATTATCCCTGCCCTGACACCTTGTTCAGGGCAATATTATCTTTAAAATCGGGGGTCGGAATGTATGCATTAACCCAGGGCCGGATCTTTACCGGTCACGAATTTCTTGATGACCACGCGGTTGTTATCGCTGATGGCCTGATTAAAAGCGTCTGTCCGGTTGCGGAACTGCCGTCAGAGATTGAACAACGTTCACTGAACAGAGCCATTCTCTCCCCCGGTTTTATTGATGTGCAGTTAAACGGCTGCGGCGGCGTGCAGTTCAACGACACTGCGGAAGCGGTAAGCGTTGAAACGCTGGAAATCATGCAGAAAGCCAATGAGAAATCAGGCTGTACTAACTATCTGCCGACACTTATCACTACCAGCGATGACCTGATGAAACAGGGTGTGCGCGTAATGCGTGAGTACCTGGCAAAACATCCGAATCAGGCCTTAGGTCTGCATCTGGAAGGTCCGTGGCTGAACCTGGTGAAAAAAGGCACTCATAACCCGAATTTCGTGCGTAAACCCGATGCTGCGCTGGTTGATTTCCTGTGCGAAAACGCTGATGTGATTACTAAAGTTACCCTGGCACCGGAAATGGTTCCTGCGGAAGTCATCAGCAAACTGGCAAATGCCGGGATTGTGGTTTCTGCTGGTCACTCCAACGCGACGCTGAAAGAAGCGAAAGCCGGTTTCCGCGCAGGTATTACTTTTGCCACCCATCTGTATAACGCGATGCCGTATATTACTGGTCGCGAACCGGGACTGGCAGGTGCAATTCTCGACGAAGCAGACATTTATTGCGGTATTATTGCCGATGGCCTGCACGTTGATTACGCTAACATCCGCAACGCCAAACGTCTGAAAGGCGACAAACTGTGTCTGGTCACCGACGCTACTGCACCAGCAGGCGCCAATATTGAACAGTTCATTTTTGCGGGTAAAACAATATACTACCGCAACGGACTTTGTGTGGATGAAAATGGTACGTTAAGTGGTTCATCATTAACCATGATTGAAGGCGTGCGTAATCTGGTCGAACATTGCGGTATCGCACTGGATGAAGTGCTGCGTATGGCGACGCTCTACCCGGCACGTGCAATTGGCGTTGAAAAACGTCTCGGCACGCTCGCCGCAGGTAAAGTGGCCAACCTGACCGCATTCACACCTGATTTTAAAATCACCAGGACCATCGTTAATGGTAACGAGGTCGTAACTCAATAAGAGAAAGTATGACACCAGGCGGACAAGCTCAGATAGGTAATGTTGATCTCGTAAAACAGCTTAACAGCGCGGCGGTTTATCGCCTGATTGACCAGTTCGGGCCAATCTCGCGGATTCAGATTGCTGAGCAAAGCCAGCTTGCCCCCGCTAGCGTAACCAAAATTACACGTCAGCTTATCGAACGCGGGCTGATCAAAGAAGTCGATCAGCAGGCCTCCACCGGGGGCCGCCGCGCTATCTCCATCGTCACTGAAACTCGTAATTTCCACGCTATCGGCGTACGACTCGGTCGTCACGATGCCACCATCACTCTGTTTGATCTCAGCAGCAAAGTGCTGGCAGAAGAACATTATCCGCTACCAGAACGTACCCAGCAGACGCTGGAACATGCCCTGCTGAATGCCATTGCTCAGTTTATTGATAGCTATCAGCGCAAGCTGCGCGAACTAATCGCGATTTCGGTGATCCTGCCTGGGCTTGTTGACCCGGACAGCGGTAAAATTCATTACATGCCGCATATTCAGGTGGAAAACTGGGGGCTGGTAGAGGCACTGGAAGAGCGTTTTAAAGTGACCTGTTTTGTCGGTCACGATATCCGCAGTCTGGCGCTGGCAGAGCACTACTTCGGTGCAAGTCAGGATTGCGAAGACTCCATTCTGGTGCGAGTACATCGCGGAACTGGGGCCGGTATTATCTCTAACGGGCGCATTTTTATCGGTCGCAACGGCAACGTCGGTGAAATTGGTCATATTCAGGTCGAACCGTTGGGTGAACGCTGCCACTGCGGCAACTTTGGCTGTCTGGAAACTATCGCTGCCAACGCCGCCATTGAACAGCGGGTGTTGAATCTGTTAAAGCAGGGCTACCAGAGTCGCGTGCCGTTGGACGATTGCACCATCAAAACTATCTGCAAAGCCGCGAACAAAGGCGACGGTCTGGCGTCGGAAGTGATTGAGTATGTCGGTCGTCATCTGGGCAAAACCATCGCCATTGCCATCAACCTGTTTAACCCGCAAAAAATTGTTATTGCCGGAGAAATCACCGAAGCCGATAAAGTGCTGCTCCCTGCTATTGAAAGCTGCATTAATACTCAGGCGCTGAAGGCGTTTCGTACTAATCTGCCGGTGGTACGTTCTGAGCTGGACCACCGCTCGGCAATCGGTGCTTTTGCGCTGGTAAAACGCGCCATGCTCAACGGTATTTTGCTCCAGCATTTGCTGGAAAATTAATGTGCTTTTATAGTGGCGCTTATTGTTGTCAATATTCTGGGTAGTCCATGACCATTAAAAATGTAATTTGCGATATCGACGGCGTGCTGATGCACGATAACGTCGCCGTACCGGGTGCAGCGGAATTTTTGCACGGGATTATGGATAAAGGCCTGCCGCTGGTGTTGCTGACCAACTATCCTTCGCAGACCGGGCAAGATCTGGCGAACCGCTTTGCCACTGCCGGTGTCGATGTACCTGACAGCGTGTTTTATACCTCCGCGATGGCAACCGCCGATTTCCTGCGTCGTCAGGAAGGTAAAAAAGCGTATGTGGTGGGCGAAGGCGCGCTGATCCATGAGCTGTACAAAGCCGGTTTCACTATTACGGACGTGAATCCTGATTTTGTGATTGTTGGCGAAACGCGTTCATACAACTGGGACATGATGCATAAAGCGGCGTATTTCGTCGCTAACGGTGCGCGATTTATCGCCACTAACCCGGATACCCACGGGCGCGGTTTTTATCCCGCCTGTGGCGCGCTGTGCGCAGGTATTGAGAAAATCTCCGGGCGTAAACCTTTTTATGTCGGTAAGCCAAGTCCGTGGATCATCCGCGCGGCATTAAACAAAATGCAGGCGCATTCGGAAGAAACGGTGATTGTCGGCGATAACCTGCGTACCGATATTCTGGCGGGCTTCCAGGCGGGTCTGGAGACGATTCTGGTGCTCTCTGGCGTTTCATCGCTCGACGATATCGACAGTATGCCGTTCCGCCCAAGCTGGATTTACCCGTCGGTCGCTGAAATCGACGTTATCTGAATATCAACCACGTCTCAGGACGTGGTTTTTTATTTTCACCGCTCGCCAAAACTCATCCATTCAATAAAACACGTCAAAAATTATCGATTCATCAATAAACACGCCACTACACCCTACCCTTTTTCATCAATCAGCAATCACCATTACGTTTTTTATTTTTACACCGCCAAATCTCTTGCGCACAGTGCTGCTTTGCGGCATTTTTTTAAACAAGCAAACACAACAAGCAACAAATACCAGGTTAACGGAGAAGGTTATGTGTTCAATTTTTGGCGTATTCGATATCAAAACAGACGCAGTTGAGCTGCGTAAGAAAGCACTCGAGCTGTCACGCCTGATGCGTCATCGTGGCCCGGACTGGTCCGGTATTTATGCCAGCGATAACGCCATTCTCGCTCACGAACGTCTGTCAATTGTTGACGTTAACGCGGGGGCGCAACCTCTCTACAACCAACAAAAAACCCACGTACTGGCGGTAAACGGTGAAATCTACAACCACCAGGCATTGCGCGCCGAGTATGGCGATCGTTACCAGTTCCAGACTGGATCTGACTGCGAAGTGATCCTCGCGCTGTATCAGGAAAAAGGGGCGGAATTTCTCGACGACTTGCAAGGCATGTTCGCCTTTGCCCTGTACGACAGCGAAAAAGATGCATATCTGATTGGTCGCGACCATCTGGGGATCATCCCGCTGTATATGGGTTATGACGAACACGGTCAACTGTATGTAGCCTCAGAAATGAAAGCCCTGGTGCCGGTTTGCCGCACCATTAAAGAGTTCCCGGCAGGAAGCTATTTATGGAGTCAGGACGGCGAAATCCGTTCTTATTATCACCGTGACTGGTTCGACTACGATGCGGTGAAAGATAACGTGACCGACAAAAACGAGCTGCGTCAGGCGCTGGAAGACTCCGTTAAAAGCCATCTGATGTCCGATGTGCCGTACGGCGTGCTGCTCTCGGGTGGTCTGGATTCCTCAATTATTTCCGCGATCACCAAGAAATACGCCGCCCGTCGCGTGGAAGATCAGGAACGCTCGGAAGCATGGTGGCCGCAGTTGCACTCCTTTGCCGTGGGTCTGCCAGGTTCACCGGATCTGAAAGCGGCCCAAGAAGTGGCAAACCATCTGGGCACTGTGCATCACGAAATTCACTTCACCGTACAGGAAGGTCTGGATGCCATCCGCGACGTGATTTACCACATCGAAACGTATGATGTGACCACTATTCGCGCTTCAACACCGATGTATTTAATGTCGCGTAAGATCAAGGCGATGGGCATTAAAATGGTGCTGTCCGGCGAAGGTTCTGACGAAGTGTTTGGCGGTTATCTATACTTCCACAAAGCGCCGAACGCTAAAGAACTGCATGAAGAGACGGTGCGTAAACTGCTGGCCCTGCATATGTATGACTGCGCCCGTGCCAACAAAGCGATGTCAGCCTGGGGCGTGGAAGCACGCGTTCCGTTCCTCGACAAAAAATTCCTTGATGTGGCGATGCGTATTAACCCGCAGGATAAAATGTGCGGTAACGGGAAAATGGAAAAACACATCCTGCGTGAATGTTTTGAGTCGTATCTGCCCGCAAGCGTGGCCTGGCGGCAGAAAGAGCAGTTCTCTGATGGCGTCGGTTATAGCTGGATCGACACTCTGAAAGAAGTGGCAGCGCAGCAGGTTTCTGATCAGCAACTCGAAACTGCCCGCTTCCGCTTCCCGTACAACACTCCGACCTCAAAAGAAGCGTATCTGTATCGCGAAATCTTTGAAGAATTGTTCCCACTTCCAAGCGCCGCTGAGTGCGTACCGGGCGGCCCTTCCGTCGCCTGTTCTTCCGCCAAAGCGATCGAGTGGGATGAAGCGTTCAAGAAAATGGATGATCCTTCTGGTCGCGCGGTTGGCGTTCACCAGTCAGCGTATAAATAAGAAGTGTATTAACGCCCCGGAGAATTCCGGGGCAATTTCAGTTACTGGGGAGCTTGTTGATTTTGATACGCAGTGAGGAAATGTTCCGGATTTGCTACATCGCTGTTTGACAACTCATCACTGTAAGCCACCGACCAGGTTGCCTGCTCATCCGGGATATGCAGGCTGCCATTTCCCTCTTTCAGGCGTAATAACTCAAAAGATTTGCCCTTAATTACGGCGGTATAGGATTTCTCACCGTCCTGTAATGCTTTTACTTTACAGCGAAAAATCTGACCATCGATGTCATTATCAACATGAGATACCTGAACGATTGCTTCATTTTCCGCTTTCGGCCCGATTCGCATCATCCAGACCACTGCCCCTTCCTGACCACGATAACCAAAGACATACTTACCGATTTCCGATCGGGCTTCGTCGGCAAATGCGGATTGCATAAGTAATAAAGCACTGACCAGCACCGTGATAAAACGCAGCATATTATTCCCTCAATAAATAGCCTGAAGTGGTAGCAGAGATGCAGGCACCGCAATCCCTGCTCTGTCCAATCGTAACGGTGCAGTATTTCATGGGATAATTCTCGGGCGCTATTGTTGAATTCCGAATTTCATCCTGCATCGCAAAACAACAGAGAAAAACACGAAATAAACAATAATTGACGAATATAGCGCCACGCTGTTCGCAACCTAACCAAACAGTCACTTTCGAGCAATTTTCCTTGAAAAAGAGGTTGACGCTGCAAGGCTCTATACGCATAATGCGCCCCGCAACGCCGATAAGGTAACGCGAAAAAAAAGATGGCTACGTAGCTCAGTTGGTTAGAGCACATCACTCATAATGATGGGGTCACAGGTTCGAATCCCGTCGTAGCCACCATCTTTTTTTGCGGGAGTGGCGAAATTGGTAGACGCACCAGATTTAGGTTCTGGCGCCGCAAGGTGTGCGAGTTCAAGTCTCGCCTCCCGCACCATTCACCAGAAAGCGTTGTACGGATGGGGTATCTCCAGGCTGTAAGTTAGCCACCTCGGCTGGCAATGATATAGTTTGAAGTTCTCCATTCTGTAAGAAATTTGTTGGGGTATCGCCAAGCGGTAAGGCACCGGTTTTTGATACCGGCATTCCCTGGTTCGAATCCAGGTACCCCAGCCATCTTCTTCGAGTAAGCGGTTCACCGCCCGGTTATTGGGGTATCGCCAAGCGGTAAGGCACCGGTTTTTGATACCGGCATTCCCTGGTTCGAATCCAGGTACCCCAGCCATCGAAGAAACAATCTGGCTACGTAGCTCAGTTGGTTAGAGCACATCACTCATAATGATGGGGTCACAGGTTCGAATCCCGTCGTAGCCACCAAATTCTGAATGTGTCGAATACGTTCGGCAAATTCAAAAACCAATTTGTTGGGGTATCGCCAAGCGGTAAGGCACCGGATTCTG
>NZ_PZKQ01000004.1:0-940 GCF_003046645.1 Escherichia sp. MOD1-EC6475
CTTGTATCTGGCTTTCACGAAGCCGAACTGCCGCTTGATGATGCGAAACGGGTGCTCCACCCTGGCACGGATGCTGGCTTTCATGTATTCGATGTTGATGGCCGTTTTGTTCTTGCGCGGATGCTGCTTCAAGGTTTTTACCTTGCCGGGACGCTCGGCGATCAGCCAGTCCACATCCACCTCGGCCAGCTCCTCGCGCTGTGGCGCTCCTTGGTAGCCGGCATCGGCTGAGACAAATTGCTCCTCTCCATGAAGCAGATTACCCAGCTGATTGAGGTCATGCTCGTTGGCCGCGGTGGTGACCAGGCTGTGGGTCAGGCCACTCTTGGCATCGACACCAATGTGGGCCTTCATGCCAAAGTGCCACTGATTGCCTTTCTTGGTCTGATGCATCTCCGGATCGCGTTGCTGCTCTTTGTTCTTGGTAGAGCTGGGTGCCTCAATGATGGTGGCATCCACCAAAGTGCCCTGGGTCATCATGACGCCTGCTTCGGCCAGCCAGCGATTGATGGTCTTGAACAATTGACGGGCCAGTTGATGCTGCTCGAGCAGGTGGCGGAAATTCATGATGGTGGTGCGATCCGGCAGGGCGCTATCCAGGGATAATCGGGCAAACAGGCGCATGGAGGCGATTTCGTACAGGGCATCTTCCATGGCACCGTCGCTCAGGTTGTACCAATGCTGCATGCAGTGAATACGCAGCATGGTCTCCAGCGGATAGGGCCGTCGGCCATTGCCCGCCTTGGGATAAAACGGCTCGATGACAGCGGTCATATTCTGCCATGGCAGAATCTGCTCCATGCGGGAGAGGAAAATCTCTTTTCAGGTCTGACGGCGCTTAGCGCCGATCTCACTATCGTAGAAGGTGAGTTGATGGCTCATGATGTCCCTCTGGGATGCGCTCCGGATGAATATGATGATCTCATATCAGGAACTTGGT
>NZ_PZKQ01000040.1:0-20333 GCF_003046645.1 Escherichia sp. MOD1-EC6475
AAGTTGGCAGCATCACCCCTCAATTAAAAATTGACCCTGTGAAAAATATGGTCGTTTTATAGGGTCGTCGTAAAAAAGTGACGACAGAAATAATGCGTGGGTATTTTAAAAACGAAGGCGACTCATTCGCCAGATAAATAAATCCAGTAATTTTGATTTAGGGCAATAGTCAGTTCCCTCATATAGTCATTTGCCTGATTGACATTGTAGTGCAAACAACTGAATTAAGCCTTTGGAGGTAATAAAAATAATTCATAATGTAATTATTTGATTTCATTGTTTTTTCAGGGAGAGCGTCAAGAGGTGGCATAACACAATTATTCGCTCATTTTTCAGACATTTGCCATGCTTAATTGTGATGACATCACGTATTGCCACGGCCTTTCTCGTTATACTGCCGGAGTAAAAGATAAATAACATATTTCTGGAGGGGATATGATTCTTGAGCGCGTTGAAATTGTGGGTTTTCGCGGCATTAACCGATTGTCATTGATGCTGGAACAAAACAATGTCCTGATTGGGGAGAACGCGTGGGGTAAATCCAGCTTGCTGGATGCCTTAACCCTGCTGTTATCGCCAGAGTCAGATCTCTACCATTTTGAGCGCGACGATTTCTGGTTTCCGACGGGAGATATCAATGGGCGGGAACATCATCTGCATATCATTTTGACCTTCCGTGAATCGCTGCCAGGCCGGCATCGGGTGCGCCGCTATCGTCCGCTGGAAGCGTGCTGGACGCCGTGCGCCGATGGTTATCACCGTATTTTTTATCGCCTGGAAGGGGAGAGTGCGGAAGACGGCAGCGTGATGACACTCCGCAGTTTTCTCGATAAAGACGGACATCCAATTGATGTCGAGGATATTAACGATCAGGCACGCCATCTGGTGCGTTTAATGCCAGTGCTGCGCTTGCGTGATGCCCGTTTTATGCGCCGTATTCGTAGTGGCACGGTGCCAAATGTCCCCAATGTGGAAGTCACCGCACGCCAGCTCGATTTCCTCGCCCGTGAGTTATCCTCGCATCCACAAAATCTCTCTGATGGGCAGATTCGTCAGGGACTTTCGGCAATGGTGCAACTGCTTGAGCATTATTTCTCCGAGCAGGGAGCCGGACAGGCGAGATATCGTTTAATGCGGCGGCGAGCCAGCAATGAGCAACGAAGCTGGCGCTATCTGGATATCATCAACCGGATGATTGACCGGCCCGGAGGTCGTTCGTATCGGGTTATTTTGCTCGGCCTGTTTGCCACTTTATTGCAGGCAAAAGGGACATTGCGGCTGGATAAAGACGCCCGTCCATTATTGCTGATAGAAGATCCAGAAACCCGTTTACACCCCATTATGCTTTCAGTTGCCTGGCATCTGCTGAATCTTCTGCCATTGCAGCGTATTGCTACCACCAACTCTGGCGAACTGCTTTCGTTAACGCCGGTAGAACATGTTTGCCGCCTGGTGCGTGAATCTTCTCGCGTTGCCGCCTGGCGTCTGGGGCCGAGTGGCTTGAGTACTGAAGATAGCCGACGCATATCCTTTCATATTCGTTTTAACCGTCCGTCATCGCTGTTTGCCCGTTGCTGGCTGCTGGTGGAAGGGGAAACAGAAACCTGGGTGATTAACGAACTGGCGCGTCAGTGCGGACATCATTTCGATGCCGAAGGGATTAAGGTCATTGAATTTGCCCAGTCCGGGCTAAAACCGCTGGTCAAATTTGCCCGGCGGATGGGGATTGAATGGCATGTGCTGGTCGATGGCGATGAAGCCGGGAAGAAATATGCCGCTACGGTGCGCAGCCTGCTGAATAACGATCGGGAAGCTGAACGAGAACATTTAACGGCGTTACCGGCGCTGGATATGGAACATTTTATGTATCGCCAGGGGTTTTCCGATGTGTTCCATCGTGTGGCGCAAATCCCGGAAAACGTGCCGATGAATCTGCGCAAAATTATCTCGAAGGCGATCCATCGCTCTTCCAAACCCGATCTCGCCATTGAAGTGGCAATGGAGGCCGGACGTCGTGGGGTGGAGTCCGTGCCGACGCTGCTGAAAAAAATGTTTTCACGCGTGCTGTGGCTGGCGCGCGGTCGGGCAGATTAACCGCGAAACATTGTTGTCATCTGTGGCTGAATGGCGTCGAGCATCTCATAGCGCCGACGGTATTCAGCTCGTTTTTTACTGGCGATTTCGGCAATCTCTTTTCGTGCTATCTGTGCCGGAAGGCGGTAATGGTGTTCAGCATCACATACGCCGCCAACCGATTCCCAGAAAGCGTTGTAATCAGCATGGATCTTGCCTTCTTTATCGCGATAACGCAGGCTGCGGTAAATATGCGTTTCATTACTGACGGCAATGATCTGCTCTACCTGTAAACGTTGGGCAAACAGACAGGCCGCTTCCATCACGAGGCGTTTTGGAAATAGCCCGTGGCAGGCTTTCGTCGCATTCTGGATTTCCTGATGCGGAATTTCCCATTTCGCACCTTGCAGTCCGCCAATAAACATCGTTCTTTTCCCCTGATATTCACACAGGGTAAAAGTGATCTCCGCCAGAGGAATACCCTCACTGTTACGGAACAGGATTGTGCTGTCACCTTCTTTATCCATTGAGATCATCATGGTCAGCTCAAGCGTGAACTGCTCGCCGTTTTTGCCTTCCAGCTTCGCCAGTTGCAGGCCGGGGGTATTCAAATATAAGCTGAATTCTTCTGCCGACATACACGCACGCAGCAATGCATAATGGTAACGTAGCGCCTCGAGTAATTGCTTACGGTTAAGATTGGCGGCAAGGTAAGGACGATGCAGACGAACAGGCAGTCGCGGCTGGCGTGTTAACAGCGTATTGAGATTAGGCCAGTGGGATAGTTCGTTCATCCACTCAACGCTTAAGCGCGGCATAATCAACGAGCGCAGCAAAAATTTCTGACGAAAGCTACGTCGGTGCCAGAATTTACCTGGTCGACACTGTCCGCGTGCCAGACTAAGAAAAAGAGACAGGCTGCTGAGAGATTCAGATGGCGTAAAGGACCGTTCAGTTAGCTGCGACATATTCATGAAATCAATGGTTATACATGACGCCGATTTCACCATTGCGTATCTTAACCAAACATCAATAGTGTGATTACTAACGTAAATTTTAGGGTTTTGTTGATATTTCGTTGAAGTTGATGACCCGGATTGGCATATGGAGTATTCAGAATATTTATGAAAAATCGGAGAACCGTGAAGAAACGTTACGTTATTGCGCTGGTGATAGTCATCGCCGGGCTGATTGCGTTATGGAGAATTCTCAACGCGCCCGTGCCGACTTATCAGACACTAATTGTGCGCCCCGGTGATTTGCAGCAAAGCGTACTGGCGACCGGAAAGCTGGACGCGCTGCGTAAGGTTGACGTGGGCGCGCAGGTCAGCGGTCAGTTGAAAACGCTGTCGGTGGCGATTGGCGATAAAGTTAAAAAAGATCAGCTTTTAGGGGTTATTGATCCTGAACAGGCAGAAAACCAGATCAAGGAAGTGGAAGCCACACTGATGGAGCTGCGCGCGCAGCGGCAGCAGGCGGAAGCGGAGCTGAAACTGGCGCGGGTGACGTATTCACGTCAACAACGTCTGGCGCAAACGCAGGCGGTTTCACAACAGGATCTCGACACCGCCGCGACGGAGATGGCTGTGAAACAGGCGCAAATCGGCACTATTGACGCGCAAATCAAGCGCAATCAGGCCTCTCTCGACACAGCTAAAACTAATCTCGATTACACCCGCATCGTGGCTCCAATGGCCGGGGAAGTCACGCAAATCACCACTCTGCAAGGTCAGACGGTGATTGCCGCACAACAAGCACCGAACATTCTGACGCTGGCAGATATGAGCACTATGCTGGTAAAAGCGCAGGTTTCTGAAGCGGATGTTATCCACCTGAAGCCGGGGCAAAAAGCCTGGTTTACGGTGCTTGGCGATCCGCTGACGCGCTACGAAGGGCAGATTAAAGACGTGCTACCGACGCCGGAAAAGGTTAACGATGCCATTTTCTACTATGCCCGTTTTGAAGTGCCAAACCCCAATGGTTTGCTGCGGCTGGATATGACCGCGCAGGTTCATATTCAGCTCACCGATGTGAAAAACGTGATGACGATCCCTCTGTCAGCGTTAGGTGATCCGGTTGGTGATAATCGTTATAAGGTCAAATTGTTGCGTAATGGTGAAACACGCGAGCGTGAAGTGACGATTGGCGCACGTAACGATACCGATGTTGAGATTGTCAAAGGGCTGGAAGCGGGCGATGAAGTGGTGATTGGTGAGGCCAAACCAGGAGCTGCGCAATGACGCCTTTGCTCGAATTGAAGGATATTCGCCGCAGCTATCCCGCTGGGGATGAGCAGGTCGAAGTGCTGAAGGGCATCAGCCTTGATATTTATGCCGGTGAGATGGTGGCGATTGTCGGCGCTTCGGGTTCCGGTAAATCGACCCTGATGAATATTCTCGGCTGCCTGGATAAGGCCACCAGCGGCACCTATCGCGTAGCCGGTCAGGATGTTGCCACACTGGACGCCGATGCGCTGGCGCAACTGCGCCGCGAGCATTTCGGCTTTATTTTCCAGCGTTACCATTTGCTTTCGCATTTAACCGCCGAGCAGAACGTTGAAGTTCCCGCCGTCTATGCCGGTCTTGAGCGAAAACAGCGACTGCTGCGTGCCCAGGAGTTGCTGCAACGACTGGGGCTGGAAGACCGTACAGAGTATTACCCGGCACAGCTTTCGGGTGGTCAGCAACAGCGCGTCAGTATCGCGCGGGCATTGATGAACGGCGGTCAGGTAATACTTGCCGATGAACCGACAGGCGCACTGGACAGCCATTCTGGCGAAGAGGTCATGGCGATCCTGCATCAGTTGCGCGATCGCGGGCACACGGTGATTATCGTCACCCACGATCCGCAGGTCGCGGCTCAGGCCGAGCGGGTGATCGAAATTCGCGACGGCGAAATCGTGCGCAATCCGCCCGCTATTGAAAAGGAGAATGTTGCTGGCGGGACGGAGCCTGTAGTCAAAACGGTGTCTGGCTGGCGGCAGTTTGTCAGCGGTTTTAACGAGGCGCTGACGATGGCGTGGCGGGCGCTGGCAGCGAATAAAATGCGTACTTTACTGACCATGCTGGGGATTATTATTGGTATTGCGTCGGTGGTTTCTATTGTCGTAGTGGGCGACGCCGCCAAACAAATGGTGCTGGCGGATATTCGTTCTATTGGTACGAATACTATTGATGTCTATCCCGGGAAAGATTTTGGCGATGACGATCCGCAATATCAACAGGCGCTAAAATACGACGATTTAATCGCTATTCAAAAACAACCGTGGGTCGCCTCTGCCACCCCCGCTGTCTCGCAAAACCTGCGCCTGCGTTATAACAATGTTGATGTTGCTGCCAGTGCCAACGGCGTGAGCGGCGATTATTTCAATGTCTATGGCATGACCTTCAGCGAAGGGAACACCTTTAATCAGGAGCAACTTAACGGTCGCGCGCAGGTCGTCGTTCTCGACAGTAATACCCGCCGTCAGCTTTTCCCGCATAAAGCGGATGTGGTTGGCGAGGTGATTCTGGTTGGTAATATGCCAGCGAGGGTCATCGGCGTGGCGGAAGAAAAACAGTCGATGTTTGGTAGTAGTAAAGTGCTGCGCGTGTGGTTGCCTTACAGCACGATGTCCGGGCGAGTTATGGGGCAGTCGTGGCTTAACTCAATTACCGTAAGAGTGAAAGAAGGCTTTGACAGCGCCGAGGCGGAACAGCAACTGACGCGTTTGTTGTCGCTGCGTCACGGCAAAAAGGATTTCTTCACCTGGAACATGGACGGCGTCTTGAAAACCGTTGAAAAGACCACACGTACTCTACAACTGTTTCTGACGCTGGTAGCGGTGATTTCGCTGGTGGTCGGAGGCATTGGTGTAATGAACATTATGCTGGTGTCAGTGACCGAGCGAACGCGGGAAATTGGCATTCGCATGGCTGTAGGGGCGCGAGCCAGCGATGTACTGCAACAGTTTCTGATCGAAGCCGTGCTGGTTTGTCTGGTGGGTGGCGCGTTGGGGATCTCTCTTTCGCTGTTAATCGCTTTCACCTTGCAGCTTTTTTTACCCGGCTGGGAAATTGGCTTTTCTCCGTTGGCGCTGCTGCTGGCGTTTCTTTGCTCGACCATTACCGGGATTTTATTCGGCTGGTTGCCTGCGAGAAATGCGGCACGGCTGGATCCAGTGGATGCTCTGGCGCGAGAGTAGTATTTGAGATAAAAATGCCAGCCGATCGGGCTGGCATTTTGCCTGTAGGATGTACACAATGAGACAGAAGAGCTATGCGACTGCCGCTTCTACTTCGACGGGCACAATAACACTGGCATGATTGCCTTTTGGCCCCTGGTGGACATCAAACTGAACGGATTGCCCAGCTTTTAGCGTTCTGTAACCATCCATCTGGATGGTGGAATAATGAGCGAAAATATCTTCGCCGCCGCCTTCAGGGCAGATGAAACCAAACCCTTTGGCATTGTTGAACCACTTAACAGTACCCTTTTCCATGCTTCGACATCCTTCGCAAATCTTATACAAGTAAGATGGAATAAACCGGGGTCAGAGAGGGGGCAGTTCAAAACCTCGCCAACTCTAGAAATACAATTTAGAGAAATAGGGCGAGTCGTCAAGCGTTTGACAGGGGCCAGGGGGTAGGTATGCATCAAAAATTTGAAGCAGTTAACGCTATTGACAGTAATGTGACTGATGTCGCTGATGCCAACGATAGATGATACTTATCTATTATGTGGAGTAGATTGGTCAGGCAAATAAGCTCTTGTCAGCGGCAGAGCGTTCTGCCGATAACCGTAACCGAAGATGATAACTGACAATGGGTAAAACGAACGACTGGCTGGACTTTGATCAACTGGCGGAAGAAAAAGTGCGTGACGCGCTAAAACCGCCATCTATGTATAAAGTGATATTAGTCAATGATGATTACACTCCGATGGAGTTTGTTATTGACGTGTTACAAAAATTCTTTTCTTATGATGTAGAACGTGCAACGCAATTGATGCTCGCTGTTCACTACCAGGGGAAGGCCATTTGCGGAGTCTTTACCGCCGAGGTTGCAGAAACCAAAGTGGCGATGGTGAACAAGTACGCGAGGGAGAACGAGCATCCATTGCTGTGTACGCTGGAAAAAGCCTGAATGCAGGCATAAAAATTGGGGGAGGTGCCTATGCTCAATCAAGAACTGGAACTCAGTTTAAACATGGCTTTCGCCAGAGCGCGCGAGCACCGTCATGAGTTTATGACCGTCGAGCACTTGTTACTGGCATTGCTCAGTAATCCGTCTGCTCGGGAGGCGCTGGAAGCATGTTCCGTGGATCTGGTGGCGCTCCGTCAGGAACTGGAAGCCTTTATTGAACAAACCACACCCGTTCTGCCTGCCAGTGAAGAGGAGCGCGACACGCAGCCGACGCTGAGTTTTCAGCGGGTACTGCAACGTGCGGTCTTCCATGTTCAGTCCTCCGGTCGCAGTGAGGTTACCGGTGCGAATGTTCTGGTTGCTATCTTTAGCGAACAGGAGTCACAGGCGGCGTATCTGTTGCGCAAACATGAAGTCAGCCGTCTCGATGTGGTGAACTTTATTTCTCATGGCACGCGTAAAGACGAGCCATCTCAGTCTTCTGAACCAGGAAACCAGCCGAGCAGTGAAGAACAAGCTGGTGGGGAGGACCGTATGGAGAATTTCACGACTAATCTGAACCAGCTTGCACGCGTGGGAGGAATCGACCCGCTGATTGGTCGTGAGAAGGAACTGGAGCGCGCCATTCAGGTTCTCTGTCGCCGCCGTAAAAACAACCCGCTACTGGTCGGGGAGTCTGGCGTCGGTAAAACCGCGATAGCGGAAGGTCTTGCCTGGCGTATTGTTCAGGGCGATGTACCGGAAGTGATGGCTGACTGTACGATTTACTCCCTCGATATCGGTTCTCTGTTAGCGGGCACCAAATATCGCGGCGACTTTGAAAAACGTTTCAAAGCATTGCTTAAACAACTTGAGCAGGATACAAACAGCATCCTGTTTATTGATGAGATCCACACCATCATCGGCGCAGGTGCAGCCTCTGGCGGTCAGGTGGATGCAGCTAACCTGATCAAGCCGTTGCTCTCCAGCGGTAAAATTCGCGTGATTGGTTCGACGACGTATCAGGAGTTCAGCAACATTTTCGAGAAAGACCGTGCTCTGGCGCGTCGCTTCCAGAAAATTGATATTACTGAACCGTCGATCGAAGAAACTGTTCAAATCATCAACGGCCTGAAACCGAAGTATGAAGCGCACCACGACGTGCGTTATACCGCGAAAGCGGTGCGTGCGGCGGTAGAGTTGGCGGTGAAATACATAAACGATCGTCATCTGCCGGATAAAGCGATTGACGTTATCGACGAAGCGGGCGCTCGTGCACGCCTGATGCCGGTAAGCAAGCGCAAGAAAACGGTCAATGTAGCGGATATTGAATCCGTGGTAGCCCGTATTGCACGTATTCCAGAGAAGAGCGTTTCTCAGAGTGACCGCGATACGCTGAGAAATCTCGGCGATCGCCTGAAAATGCTGGTCTTCGGTCAGGATAAAGCCATTGAGGCGCTTACCGAAGCCATCAAGATGGCGCGTGCGGGTTTGGGTCATGAACATAAACCTGTCGGTTCGTTCCTGTTTGCTGGTCCAACCGGGGTTGGGAAAACCGAGGTGACGGTACAGCTTTCGAAAGCTTTGGGCATTGAGCTTCTGCGCTTTGATATGTCCGAGTATATGGAACGTCATACCGTTAGCCGCCTGATTGGTGCGCCTCCGGGGTACGTTGGTTTTGATCAGGGTGGTCTGCTAACCGATGCGGTGATCAAACATCCGCACGCGGTGCTGCTGCTGGACGAAATCGAGAAAGCGCATCCGGACGTGTTCAACATTCTGTTGCAGGTGATGGACAACGGCACGCTGACCGATAACAACGGACGCAAGGCAGACTTCCGTAACGTGGTGCTGGTAATGACCACCAACGCCGGGGTACGTGAAACCGAGCGTAAATCCATTGGCCTTATCCACCAGGATAACAGCACCGACGCGATGGAAGAGATCAAGAAGATCTTTACGCCGGAATTCCGTAACCGTCTCGACAACATTATCTGGTTCGATCATCTGTCAACTGACGTGATCCATCAGGTGGTGGATAAATTTATTGTCGAGTTGCAGGTTCAACTGGATCAGAAAGGTGTTTCTCTGGAAGTGAGTCAGGAAGCGCGTAACTGGCTGGCTGAGAAAGGTTATGACCGGGCAATGGGTGCACGTCCGATGGCGCGTGTCATTCAGGACAACCTGAAAAAACCGCTCGCTAACGAACTGCTGTTTGGCTCGTTGGTGGACGGCGGCCAGGTCACCGTTGCACTGGATAAAGAGAAAAATGAGCTGACCTACGGGTTCCAGAGTGCGCAAAAGCACAAGGCGGAAGCAGCGCATTAATCTGATGGTGTAAAGCCTTTTAAGTAGGTTGATAAAGTCCGTAATCCTGTATGGGGTTACGGACTTTTTTCTTTGTGAGGTGAGGGCGGTTGTAACCCTAATTTTTATGGTTACTGTAACTTATTGATAATTAATGCTGCTGGAAGGTAAGGATAAAAAAGGGTAGCAGCAGGGAAATTAGATAGTTTTACTTTATTAACAACGGGCTAAACGTGTAGTATTTGGGTTCACTGCCGTACAGGCAGCTTAGAAATCATGCCCAGATGAGACAATCTTCAGAAAATCGTTCACTGCCGTACAGGCAGCTTAGAAAAAAGCCTGGAATTTCAATTTTAATTTGGGGCAGTTCACTGCCGTACAGGCAGCTTAGAAATCGAACCCAGCTTGCTGTAGCTGGGCAATGTCGTTCACTGCCGTACAGGCAGCTTAGAAATTTGCGCTGCGGCACAGGTTGCGGAGAAATAATGTTCACTGCCGTACAGGCAGCTTAGAAAGCAGATATCTCTATTGCTAAACTACCTGTTCGGTTCACTGCCGTACAGGCAGCTTAGAAAAGTTCGGGCCGAACAGCTCAAGGCCGATTTTTTGTTCACTGCCGTACAGGCAGCTTAGAAAGACAATGGGCGAGGAGCGCCGGGATCTGATCGGTTCACTGCCGTACAGGCAGCTTAGAAATTAACAGGGCTATTTTTATTTACATTATGTGAGTTCACTGCCGTACAGGCAGCTTAGAAAGGCGAACGCTGCACACCACGGCGTTTCATCATGTTCACTGCCGTACAGGCAGCTTAGAAACCGCGCGAACTGGTCGCGCAGCCGTGCGAGATGTTCACTGCCGTACAGGCAGCTTAGAAAGTCATACGTGTAAACAGTATCGCTACCCGGATGTTCACTGCCGTACAGGCAGCTTAGAAAGCGATGGGCGTCCACGAACCACCTGGGCGCACGTTCACTGCCGTACAGGCAGCTTAGAAATCAATAATATTATCAATATAAAATATTCGGTATGTTCACTGCCGTACAGGCAGCTTAGAAAGTGGCTAAATCAAAATCTGAATTGTTCGCACTGTTCACTGCCGTACAGGCAGCTTAGAAAGTAATCGGCATAGCTACGTATTTCACTTCCATGTTCACTGCCGTACAGGCAGCTTAGAAATGGCTGGGCGTCTGTATAAAGACAAATACGGCGTTCACTGCCGTACAGGCAGCTTAGAAAGCTCGGGCAAATTAAAATCAGGGATTTCCTGGAGTTCACTGCCGTACAGGCAGCTTAGAAAGGAGGGAACTACATGGCGCGCCTAACAACACTGTTCACTGCCGTACAGGCAGCTTAGAAAGAGCGCCCATATTGATGGGGATCAACACCTTTGTTCACTGCCGTACAGGCAGCTTAGAAATGACTGAAGCGCCACCAGCGATAGAGCCGCAAGTTCACTGCCGTACAGGCAGCTTAGAAAGCACGAACTGCGCCCGGATTTATACCCGAACCGTTCACTGCCGTACAGGCAGCTTAGAAAGATCAATGCGGCGCTGATTTCTCGCTGCGCCGGTTCACTGCCGTACAGGCAGCTTAGAAAAGGTCTGTAGCGTCCTTGTAATCTCTCGCTTTGTTCACTGCCGTACAGGCAGCTTAGAAAATGATCAGCTGGCGCGGAAAGGATGCGGATAAGTTCACTGCCGTACAGGCAGCTTAGAAAACCAAACTGTGCGGCAGCTTTGCGGGAGATGTGTTCACTGCCGTACAGGCAGCTTAGAAAACCAGAATTAATAATTTTTTCATCATTACGCCGTTCACTGCCGTACAGGCAGCTTAGAAAGGATACGTTCATTTCGAAACGGTGAACGGCCTGTTCACTGCCGTACAGGCAGCTTAGAAAAAGATAAGAGGCAAAGCGTTCAGTGGCATCATGTTCACTGCCGTACAGGCAGCTTAGAAAACCGAAACAGCCATGACCTGGCTTAAAGATCATGTTCACTGCCGTACAAGCAGCTTAGAAAGCGAACGTCAAAAAGAACTGGTGGCAGCAGGCGTTCACTGCCGAACAGGCAGTTTCACAATACGATAATGGTAGACGTTTGGTCATATCATGACGCTCTCAACTTCAAAACATTAGTCTTAGCACACAATAACAATTGTAATAATTGCGACAGAAATCAATTTCCTACACAGAAATCAATGTTGTACTAATCCTAACGCCTTCAAACAAAAATAATCACAGGATGTGTTTATGTCTTCAAATTACCTTACTCCTTCTGACCTCAAAACCATTCTCCACTCCAAACGCGCCAATATTTATTATCTGGAAAAATGCCGGGTGCAGGTGAATGGGGGGCGGGTGGAGTATGTTACCAGTGAAGGTAAGGAGTCGTACTACTGGAATATCCCTATTGCGAATACCACGGCATTAATGTTGGGGATGGGAACTTCCGTTACCCAGGCGGCGATGCGTGAATTTGCCCATGCGGGGGTGATGGTAGGATTTTGTGGTACGGATGGCACACCGCTTTACTCCGCCAATGAAGTAGATGTTGATGTCTCCTGGCTCAGCCCACAAAGCGAATATCGTCCTACCGAGTACCTTCAGCAATGGGTTTCTTTCTGGTTTGTTGAAGACAAACGACTTGCCGCCGCGAAACGCTTTCAGTTAATCCGCCTGACACATATTGATAAGCACTGGAGCAGCGCGAAAATGCAGCGTGAACACGCATTTCAACCTGATGCTAATGCGCTCCAGGCCCTGCTAAATCGTACTCGTGAAGAAATAGACGCGGCAGAAAACCATACGCAGCTTATGCTCGTAGAGGCGAAATTGACCAAAGCACTTTACAAAATGGTGAGCCAAACCGTGGGTTATGGCGATTTCACCCGCGCAAAACGGGGCGGTGGGATTGATATGGCTAACCGCTTCCTCGATCAAGGGAATTATCTGGCCTATGGCCTGGCGGCAGTGGCGGCGTGGGTAACAGGTATCCCGCACGGTTTAGCGGTAATGCACGGTAAAACACGTCGCGGTGGGCTTGTTTTTGACCTTGCCGATCTGATTAAAGATGCCCTTGTTATGCCACAAGCATTTATCGCCGCAATGGCGGGAGAAGATGCTCAGGCGTTTCGTCAACGCTGCATCAATATCTTTCAACAAGCGGATGCGCTGGATGTCATGATCACCTCTCTGCAGGAAACAGCTCAGGCACTGGCTAAGGCTGACCAATGAACGTTCTGATCATTTCGCGCTGCACAAAAAATGCCCGCGTGGAGAGTTGCCGTATTATTGATCAGTTTGCCGAACGCACAGGTGATGCCGCATGGCAAACGGTAATTACTCAGGAAGGTGTTAACACTTTACGCCGTTTACTGCGCAAAACGGCAAGACGAAATACAGCGGTTGCTTGTCACTGGCTGAAGAAGAATGGGCAAACGGAGCTGATGTGGATTGTCGGCAATATTCGTCGCTTTAATGCTCAAGGCCGCGTTCCCACAAATCGAACAACGCAAACCAGCCTGGTGAACAAAGAAGAAAATCGCTGGCAGTGCGCGGAAAGCATTGCGCTGCTGGCGGCTATTGCTGGGTTATTTCATGATTTTGGTAAAGCAGGACGCAGCTTTCAGCAAAGCCTGACCAAAAAGAGTGCACGAAGTTATCAACCTTACCGGCATGAGTGGATTTCGCTGCGGCTTTTTCAGGCTTTTGTCGGTAAGCAGTCAGATGATGTATGGCTGAAAAAACTCGGGGAATTAACGGCTGATGATGAAACCGCGATTCTTGAGCGCCTGCAAAAAGACACGCCTCATTTTTCCAATAGCCCATTCAGTTCGCTGCAACCACTCGCCAAAACGGTAGGCTGGTTGATCCTTTCCCATCATCGAATGCCGGAGAATCTTTCGCCACAACCGGAACAATCATACAAAGGCTGTGAAAGTTGGCTGGAGAAGCAACTCAATGCTGACTGGAATGCCGTTAACCACCGTAAGAATGACTGGTCACCTCAGGATTTCGAGCAAGTCTGGCAGTTTCCGTCAGGAACGCCACTTCAAAGCGCGAGCTGGCGAGAAAAAGCGCGCCAGATTGCCCGTCGGGCGCGTAACGCAGTCGCTTTAAAGGAATGGGGGCTGATGGAGCAACTGTTTCTATTACATATGGCGCGTTTTTGCCTGATGCTTGCTGATCACTACTATTCATCTAACGACGCGCAGCAAAAATGGCAAGATCCGAATTATATCGTCTGGGCAAATAGCGATCGGCAGAGCGGCACGCTCAAACAACGGGTAGATGAGCATCTTGTGGGCGTTGCGCATCATGCGTATTTGCTTGGGCGGCAACTGATGCACACACGGGCATCGCTTCCGGCAATTGCCCGACATAAAGGTTTTAACCAGCGAGCTACAGATGCGAAATATCGCTGGCAGGACAAAGCCTGGGATGTGGCGCGTGCGTTACGTGAACGCAGTCGGGAAGATGGTTTTTTCGGTGTCAATATGGCCTCGACGGGGTGCGGTAAAACCTTTGCTAACGCCCGCATTATGTATGCGCTTGCTGATGAGCGTGAAGGGTGTCGTTTTACCATTGCATTGGGATTACGTACGCTGACCTTACAAACGGGTGACGCTCTGCGCAGCCGGCTTGGATTGGGTGAGGATGAGCTGGCAGTACTGATTGGTTCGGCGGCAGTCAAACAACTCTGGCAGCAGGAAAAAACAGACAATGATTGCGGAAGTGCTTCGCAAGAGTCGCCAGCAGAGGAGCAACAGTTTGTTAAATACGAAGGTAGTCTTCATACCGGCGCGCTGGAAAAATGGTTGAAGGATGACAGCAAACTTAAAGAGCTAGTAAGTGCCCCAATTCTGGTAGCGACGATTGATCATCTTATTTCCGCGACCGAAGGTGTACGCGGCGGGAAACAGCTTCCGGCGATGTTGCGTCTGTTAACCAGCGATTTAGTGCTCGACGAACCTGACGATTTTGATATTGCCGATCTTCATGCGGTATGTCGTCTGATGAACTGGGCTGGAATGCTGGGTACGCGGGTATTACTTTCTTCCGCGACGTTGCCGCCAGATTTGATTCAGGCTCTGTTCGCGGCTTATCTTGCCGGGCGCAAAATGTGGCAGGCGTCATGCGGTACGAACGGCAGACCCGTCAATATCTGCTGTGCCTGGTTTGATGAAAAAGATGCCGATGCCACACAAATTGGTGATGGCGCTACTTTTCGTGAGACGCACAAAAAGTTTGTTGCGCGACGAGCGTTAATGTTGGCTGAAAAAGAACGACTGCATTTCGGGCGTATAGCTTCGATTTCATCCCCATCAAGCGCGATTCAGGATGTTATCGAAAGCGTGGCTCAGACTGTACATGAGCAAATGCTGAAGTTGCATCAGGCGCATCGCCAGCAACACGAAAGCGGCAAAACTGTTTCGCTGGGTCTGGTGCGCTTCGCCAATATTAATTCTCTGGTCGCGGTGGCCAAAGCTCTGATTACCATTCCTTCACCAGAAGATGTCTGCATTCATTATTGCGTTTACCACTCCCGACATCCGCTGGCGGTACGTTCAAATATTGAGAAGCGGCTGGATCGCGCTTTTACTCGTCATAGAGAAGATGATTTCTGGAAAAACGAGGATATCGCTGAAGCCTTACATAAAAGTCCGGAATCGCACCATATTTTTGTGGTGTTGGGCACATCGGTTATAGAAGTGGGGCGTGACTGGGATGCGGACTGGGGAATTATCGAACCGAGTTCTATGCGTTCGATTATTCAATTTGCCGGACGTATTCAACGCCACCGCAGAAATGTGCCAACCAGTGAGAATCTGGTTATTTTGCGGAGCAATATCAAAGCATTGCAGAAAAAATGCCCCGCATTTTGTAAACCGGGTTTCGAAACAAAAGATCGCGTGCTGAATAGCCATGATATTTGCGAGCTGATACCACTCACGGACTACCGGACGATTAATGCCTTACCACGGATCTTACCTGCCAATAATGAAAATAAACTGGCGGAACTTGAGCATCGTCGTTTATCCACCGAGTTGATGAGTAGTAAAAGCAAACATGTGGTGGCTGCGCAATGGTGGCGAGCACCGCTAAGCTGGAACGGCTGGATGCAGCGTCAGACGCCATTTCGTTATTCGTCGTTACCGGAAGCGGTGTTTTTTCTGCATATGGATGACGAAGAAAGTGAAGCGCGTTTCTATTCCCGCATGGACGACAACGAGCGTAAAGAGCAGGGGAATTTCGAACGAGAAGAAGTGATATGCGCCAGCGGCGTTGCTTGCTGGGGCGTGATGGATTACCAACAAGTTTTGTTGGATCTGGCTGTTGAGCACAGTTGTGAGATTAATCGTGTCGGGGAAAGGTTTGCTGAAGTGAGAGTACCCGTCTGTGACGAAGATGCGCTCAACGGCTGGCATTATCACCCATGGTTAGGGGTGTTTCGCGCCCCGTGAAGGGGCGCGAGCTGCCTGTACGGCAGTTTACAAGTCCGTATCCGGAGATACATCTATTTCTAAGCTGCCAACGGCAGTGCGTGAATATTAATCTCGAAACTATTATGTTTCAAATGATTTATTCATGGTAATATAAATTTGGTTTATTGCATTGGGTTTGGCTAGATTAATGCGTAGATACATCTAGGTGAACCATCCATGATTATCACCACGGGTGTTGTCCCTTTTGCTGTATGCGTCGTTGTACTGAAGCCATGTTGAGCTACGGAGATTTTTCAGTGAAGTTAGGGAGCAACTTTAATTTGATGGATTAACGAAAGGAGCCGAGATGGAAAAAACGGCGCTAATACAATTTATTACTGATTACATCGCTTCGCGAAGGCAACCCAAAATCGATGCCTTTGAAAAAGAAGCAGCAAAGAGGCTGGAGCAGGGCGATGATGTCAGCGCCATCGCTCAGGAACGGCAGGAACTTGAAGCACGCTACTTGCCTCGTAACTGGTTAACGGATGCGGCGAAGCGTGTTCGTTCTATAAGGATAATCTCCCACGGGGCAAAATATAGTAATGGTGACTCCAAAGCATATGGACGTTATTTGGAGAAATTCGTCAGCGAGGGATATTTAAATACAGCATCACTGGCAATTATTAAAGAGGATGCTGAAGGCAACGCTGCATTTTATGATGTTGCAAAAATACTCCTAACAGATGTTCACGGTGATTCGTTACTCGCCAGCTTAAAACGTGGCGATTATCAATCATTAAATGCCTTTGCGTTGGATGATGAACAACTAAAACAATGGGTTGAATGCTTTAGTCAAGCATATGCACCGGAGTGGATAAAAGCGCACAAACTATCGAAGCAAATCTATTTCCCTGTGGATGATGGTTATCACCTGTTATGCCCGCTGTTTTCCAGCTCACTGGCGCAGGCAATGTATGAAAAGCTAACCGCTGTGCGCTTTAGCGAGGAATCAAAAGCCATTCGCGATGCGCACAAGGCAGGTAAATGGCACTCACAGCCAGATATTCGTTTCCCTAATCTTGCTGAGATGCATTATGGAGGTGGAAATCAACAGAATATCTCCCTGCTAAACAGTGCCAGAGTTGGACGCGTCTGGTTGTTGCCATCAATGCCCCCCACCTGGTCGACGCAGGAGCGCGCACCACAAAACATGCGCAGTATTTTTGCCTTACGCGGCGATTTCAATCGCTCAGCTTCGGGCACTATCGCCAGGATGACCTACTTACTGAAAGTTGACATAAACAATGTTCATATCCGTACTACGCGCGCGAAATATATTGATGAGTTGATAGATTTGCTGTTCATGCAGGCATCCTCTTTTCAGCAAGAAAAATGGCAGGGGTGGTCAGCACAATCACCAGACTTACCACGGCACCAGCAGCTTTGGCTGGATCCGTGGCGAAGCCTGTCAGATGAGGCTTTCAAACTGGAGCGTGAGAAAAACGACTGGCAGAGAACCGTCGCTGATGACTTCGCGCGCTGGCTGAACTATCGCCTGAAAAAAGCAAGTTTCGATGTGGGAGCCGTCGAGCAAAGAGAGTGGCGTAGTCAGTCCCTGTTCACTCAACGGATGCGTGAAATGGAAGCCGTTTTGCAGGAGGCGCTGAAATGAGTTATCTGCTCTTGTTACCCCATATACGCATAGAAAACGCTAACGCCGTTTCCGGGTTGACCTGGGGATTCCCGGCGATGACCCATTTTCTCGGCTATGTTCATGCGCTTTCTCGCAAAGTGGTGGATGAATTTGGCGTAAGTTTTGCCGGTTGCGCAGTCGTTAGCCATGAACAGCATATTCAGGCGTACAGTTCCGGGCGCGATTTTCAGTTCGCTCTCACCCGTAACCCATTAACCAAAGAAGGTAAAACTGCCTCGTTCAATGAAGAGGGGCGTATGCACCTGACGGTTTCTCTACTTGTTGAATGTAATGGCGAAATTACTAATGGCGAATACGGTAGAAAAGCCCTGTGTGATCATCTGAAAGTGCTTTGCCAGAGCCACAAACTGGCGGGTGGCAGCATTGTCAGTATGCGCGATCCGCAGCTTTTTCATGCACCTGAAGATGAAAAGCAACTGCGTAAAATCATCTGGCGTTTAATGCCGGGTTACGCGCTTTACGATCGCAGCGAATGGCTGGCTGAACATCACCAACAACATCCTGATATATCGTTGCTTGATGCCTGGCTCGATTTCGCCGCCATTAAATATCAGGCCGAATCTCCGGCAGAAGACAACAGCGCAAAATGGACATACCAGCCGAAGCCGATGCCCGGTTTCCTGGTACCGTTAATGTGCGGTTACCAACGTATATCTCCTGTTTACGCCCCCGGTGAAGTTGAAAATGCGCGCGACACCGTGACGCCATTTGCTTTTGCCGAAGCCGTTTATGGAATTGGTGAATGGCGCGGATTACATCGCATCACTGACCTGCAACCGCTGATGTGGCGCTACCGTACAACGGACACCGGCTACTATTGCTCGGCAATACCACTCGTTGACGACCCTATAACTCATGAAGATGACGATTCAGAATAAGGACATAATTATGGCAAAGGCTCCTGTAGCAATAAAAACAGCATCGGTACTGGCATTTGAACGCAAACTGGCAACATCCGACGCGGTGATGTATGCAGGTAACTGGCAAGGAAATTAATGGCAACCCATTGAGATTCAGGAGAAAGCGGTTCGCGGAACCATCTCTAATCGCCTGAAAAACACGATTGCCAGCGACCCCACAAAACTGGACGCTGAAATCCAAAAAGCCAACTTGCAGCGGGTAGATGTGGCCTCGCTTCCGGTAGATGCGGATACGCTAAAAGTGGTGTTTACGCTGCGAGTGCTGGGTAATTTATCTTCACCTTCAGTATGTAATGATATGACTTACCAGGAGGCACTTTCCGAGGTTATTGAAGGTTACATCAGTGAACATGGCTTTAAAGTGCTGGCGTTACGCTATGCGCTGAATCTGGCAAATGGCCGTTTTCTGTGGCGCAACCGCATTGGCGCTGAGCAGATCCAGGTGAAAGTTACTGCTAATGATATTTCATGGACTTTTAACAGCCATGACTTCTCTTTACGTCAATTTGACCAGGAGCAGGCAGCGGTCACGCAGCTGGCGACCATCATAGAACAAGGGTTAAGCGGAAAAGAGTGGGTCATGCTTACCGTTGAAGCGCAAGTTCGCCTCGGTGCCGGACAAGAAGTCTTCCCATCACAGGAACTGGTGCTCGACAGTAACAGTAGCAAAAGTCGTGTGTTGTACAAGGTTGCAGGCATTGCCGGTATTCACTCCCAAAAAATTGGCAACGCTTTACGTACCATTGATACCTGGCATCCGAAGGTTGAGGAGTTGGGAGCTATCGCTGTGGAACCTTATGGTTCTGTAACCAGTCGCGGTGTTGCTTGTCGCCAGCCAAAAGAAAAACTCGATTTTTATACCTTACTGGATAATTGGGTGACTAAAGGCGTCAAACCAGAGGTTGATCAGCAGCACTACGTGATGGCTGTCTTGATCCGTGGTGGTGTTTTTGGTGAGAAAGCGGAATAAGGAGCTGCCAATGGATCACTATCTTGAGATCCGCGTTCTGCCCGATCCTGAATTTTCGAGTGAAATGTTGATGGCGGCGTTATTTGCCAAATTGCACCGGGCATTGGGTGCAAGAGGTCAAGGTGATATCGGCGTGAGTTTCCCGGATATAAACGTTACGCCAGGAGCGCGTTTACGCTTGCATGGTAGCGCCCCGGCATTGCAGGCGCTTGAAGCCTCAACGTGGCGTAAAGGGCTTACGGATTATTGCCAATGTTCGCCTGTCACTCCCATTCCTGAAATAAAGGGCTGGCGAGTGGTAAGTCGTGTGCAGGTCAAAAGTAACCCACAGCGTCTGTTAAGGCGTTCAGTGAAAAAAGGCTGGCTCACTGAAGAGCAGGCGATTGAGCGACTGGCGACGCAAGCTGAACAGCGGACCGATTTACCTTTTCTTAATATGAAGAGTTTGTCGAGTCAGCAACAGTTTAAGCTGTTTATCCAGCACGGTGATTTGCGTGCAGAACCGGTTAAAGGGGAATTTAGTGGTTATGGATTAAGCGCAACGGCAACTATTCCCTGGTTTTGATGTTTTGCAATTATTAAGAGGCCTGGCCGTGTGGCTGGGCCTTTTTGTAGTGTGGCCAGGCCGTTGAGAAGATGTGTTCGATATTAATTGTTCATATCCGGGATGTTGTTTTCTTTGCTAAAAAAGTTTTATTGCTAAACCATTTCCTGGAGAGGGAGTTATTGAACTGAGAGGTATACGAAGCCATCTATATGCGAAAAAAAAGCCCGTACTTTCGTACGAGCTCTTCTTAAAATATGGCGGTGAGGCGGGGAT
>NZ_PZKQ01000041.1:0-13931 GCF_003046645.1 Escherichia sp. MOD1-EC6475
AGTTGGCAGCATCACCCGAAAACTGTGTTTTATTAACATAATGGTCACACCTCGCGCCATCATAGCGCTCACGGCGACAACACTCATGGCCGGGGAATGTTTAAAACGGTAATTCATTTTCCTAACCATCAAGGACAACAAACATGAACATAAAAAAAAATTTACTTTATCATAAATTACTCGTCCTACCTATCTTAACGCTTTTTGTAATTTTTATCTCGCTAATTGAGCAACCGCTAACGTTTTATCAACAAACGTTATTTTCTTCCATTATGTGCCTCGCTGTTCTGCTAATCAATTTTCGTAAAGGAAAGTTTATAACGCTTTTTCTTATGGGCGTTGGTATTCTTATCTCATCACGTTATATCTTCTGGCGGATTTCAACCACCTTAATATGGGATAAATATCCCGATATTTTCTTCTCGCTAACGCTACTGATTGCAGAGATCTATGCATGGGCCGTGTTACTGCTGGGTTATTTTCAGGTTTGTTTCCCGCTTAACCGCGAGAGCTTGCCATTGCCAGCAGATCCAACACACTGGCCATCGGTGGATATTTTTATTCCAACCTATAATGAACCGTTATCAGTGGTGCAAAACACTGTTTATGGTGCATTAGCGATGAACTGGCCAGAAGATAAAATCACCATCTGGTTATTAGATGACGGTGGTAGAGAAGCGTTTTGTCGTTTTGCCGAGGAAACAGGAATCCGTTATGTAGCCAGAAGCACTCATGAACATGCGAAAGCAGGAAATATTAATCATGCGTTGACGCTGGCAAAAAGTGAATTTGTCGCTATTTTTGATTGCGACCATATTCCTTCGGTATCTTTTTTGCAGCGAACAATGGGCTGGTTTTTAGCCGATGAAAAACTGGCGATGATGCAGACGCCACACCATTTTTTCTCTCCTGATCCTTTTGAAAGAAATTTAGGAAAATTTCGACAGAAACCTAATGAAGGTCATCTGTTTTATGGCTTGATTCAAAATGGTACTGATACGTGGAATGCCTCGTTCTTCTGTGGCTCTTGCGCAGTTATTCGTCGTAAACCGTTGGATGAAATTGGTGGGATTGCCGTCGAAACGGTGACAGAAGATGCGCACACATCTTTGCGTTTGCATCGTCTTGGCTACAGCTCCGCGTATTTACGCTATCCATTGGCTGCGGGTCTTGCAACTGAAACATTATCGGCACATATAGGGCAACGCATACGTTGGGCGCGCGGCATGATCCAAATTTTACGTATCGACAACCCGTTGTTGGGAAAAGGCCTGCAACTATCTCAGCGTCTGTGTTATCTCAGCAGCATGATGCATTTTTTGTCAGGCGTACCGCGACTAATTTTTCTATGTGCACCACTGTGCCCCATTTTTTTCTCCGTAGGGCTTATCGATGCTACTGTCACCGATATTATGTCTTATGTTCTGCCGTATCTGTTTATTGTGGTATTGATTAATTCACGGATTCAGGGCAAGTATCGCCATTCGTTCTGGAATGAAATTTATGAGATGGTGCTGGCCTGGTATATTACGCTACCGACACTGGTGGCACTAATCGCTCCGGCGAAAGGGCGTTTTAATGTCACTGCTAAAGGTGGATTGATCGCCAATAAATATGTGGACTGGCAGATTTCATACCCATACGTTATTTTTGCTATTTTGAACCTTTGTGGTCTGATAGCAGGCATAATTCAGGTTAGTGAGTTAAATGGTGAAGCGGCACTGTTAAAAACGATATGTTTAATGTGGCTGGCATATAACACTATTATCATTGGCGCAACGCTGGCAGTTTCTATTGAGCAAAAGCAAGTGCGTGTTTCGCCTCGTATTGAGGTCGTCTTTAGTGGTCACTTGTTGCTGACGAATGGCACACGGAACCCTTGTTCGGTAATCGATTTTTCTGAGGGAGGATTAGGTATCACGCTTCATGGTGGGGTAGATAATCGGAATATCGAAAAAAATAAACCAATGACCTTATATTTACATACTGGTGATGAGGAGTGCGCGATCCCTGTTGAAATTGTTCACGTGTTTAAAAATAAAATTGGTTTGAAAATATTGCCTATGACGCATAAACAACATATCGATTATGTACGGGCAACCTTTTCGCGAGATAATCTCTGGAGTGACTGGCATAATAGTCTTCCTCGCGACAAGATTTTAAAAAGCTTTTTGACTATTTGCTGGGTTTCTCTAAAAGGTTATTACCAGTTCTTATTGTTTTTGATTTCTCCGATGAAGAAGAAATGACTATTTAATTTCTTCTGCGTTCATAAAATATCTTCACTGTAATTAGTTTTAAGATTTCTGATAATGCTAAGAAAACTGTTTTGCATCTATACTCTGGCAATGGGAATAACGTTACTGCCAGCGACAGCTGCTACACCGTCAACAACGAGTAGCTCTTCAACTCAGGATGAAATTTCACGCGAGGTAAAACTCGCTTTTGCGCAAATCTCTCCATTGGGACAAATGAAACTCAATGGGGTAAATCCGCATGGCACCATTGAGTTCGGAATGCGTAGTGACGAGGTAGCAACAAAAGCGTTGCTTAACCTTGAATATACGCCATCGCCTTCACTATTGCCTGTTCAGTCGCAACTCAAAATCTATCTCAATGATGAGTTGATGGATGTATTGCCGATTACATCGGAGCAACTGGGAAAAAAATCCTATGCCAGGGTAACGCTTAACCCACTGTATATGAAGGACTTTAACCGTGTGCGAGTGGAGTTCGTTGGCCATTATCGACAAGCTTGCGAGAACCCGACCAACAGTAGCCTGTGGGTGGACGTTTCAGGGAATAGTGGGCTGGAGCTTCGTTGGCAAAAAATTCCCCTACAGAACGACTTAGCTTTTTTCCCGATACCTTTTTTCGATTCCCACGATGAGGGACCCACAATTATACCGATGGTATTTGCCGGATCACCTGCCAGCGAACAGCAGCAGGCTGCCGCGATTGTTGCCTCATGGTTTGGCTCACGCTCCGCCTGGCGTGGGCAACAATTTCCTGTTCATTACAATCAGCTGCCATCCAGTAATGCTATCGTTTTTGCCACTAACGATAATCGCCCGGACTTCCTCAACAATTACCCGGCAGTAGATGCACCAGTGGTCGGGATGATGACGCATCCTGCTTATCCGCAACATAAATTATTGCTGATCCTGGGGCGTGATGATCAGGATCTACTGCTGGCGGCGAAGGGGATTGCTCAGGGCAATATATTATTCCGTGGCGAAAGAGTGGTCGTTAAAGATGTCAAACAGCTGGCAGCACGAAAGCCATATGATGCGCCAAATTGGGTACGTACTGATCGTCCGGTTACGTTTGCCGAACTGAAAACCTGGGAAGGGCAGTTACAGTCCAGTGGCGTGGATTCTGCGGCAATTGATGTGGCACTGAATTTACCGCCAGATCTCTTTTTATTGCGCAACACTGGTATCGACATGCACCTTAAATATCGTTACACCGCTCCGCCGGTGGTCGATGGAGCGCAGATGGATATATCAGCCTGAACAACCAGTTTCTGCAATCCGTACCCTTGAACGACCATGCACAACGTCTGGTGTTGCGTTTACCGCTATTACAAGAATTACTCGATGATCATCCAGAAGTACCCGTATCTGCGTTAAAACCAGGGGAAACTAATCGTCTGCATTTTAACTTTGAGTTTAAAAATGCACTGCCAGAACAGGCAGATAAGAGCTGTATGAATTATCGGATGATTGAGAATCATGCGGTAATTGCTGATGACTCGACGATCGATTTCTCTAAGTACCATCACTTTTTGGCAATGCCAGATTTACGGGTGTTTGCACACACGGGATTTCCGTTCAGCCGGATGGCGGATCTCTCAGAAACGCTCGTTCTGATGCCAAAAGCTCCAGACGAAGCACCGGTGTCCACGCTGTTAAATACGGTTGCGTTAATCGGAGCACACACTGGTTTTCCTGCTATCAATCTCACAATAACGGAGGATAGTCGCGCTATTGAACGCAGAGATGCTGATATTTTGCTTATTGGCGCGCTCCCGGAGAATCTGAAAGACGATAACAATATTGTACTTAAACAAACTCAGACAGTGCTTAGCTCCTCCGCTGCGATGGCAATGGTGACAGGATTTGAGTCACCGTGGCACGAAAAGCGCAGTGTTGTGGCGTTACTGGCAAAGAATGCTCAGGATTATCAGTTGCTTAATAATGCTCTGAATGACAGCGCAAAACGCGCCGGGATATCTGGCTCGTTGGCGATTATTCGTGATTCAGGCATTGAAAGCCTGCGGTCGGGCGATATTTACTATGTTGGTCATTTGCCATGGCATGAGCGGTTGCAGTATACCCTGGCGAATCATCCTGTTTTACTGGCCGTGATGGCAGCGAGTAGTGTGATGCTACTCGCCTGGGTATTGTGGCGAATACTGCGTATTATCAGCCGTCACCGTTTGAATTTGAAGCAGAAGAAATAAGATATTTCTTGGATTGGAAGCACTATTCTAGTCATCAGTTATCACTTAACCCATTACTGCTTCGCCGCCGATACAGCTTAGTTAGCGAACGTGACGGCTTCAGTAAACGTTCGCTCGTTCACATCAACAAACGGGGTGATACAGCCAACTGAGCATTTCCTCTGCCAGAGCCCCCTTTCTCTGTTCCCATAGAACAGGGATGTAAGTAAGCGTAAAGTCAGCGTGGTCTGTAATACAGATCCTTACAGACTGGTTAGAGCTCCGTCTAACTTAGACGGAGCTTTATTGTGTGCGCCGGGCATGGCGCGTAGCGCCGTGACTGGCGCTGTTCTTCAACTATGGTGGCTCAAGAACGACTAAGAGGTGAAAGTCCTTCACACACCCGGTGAGGGGAAGTTTTAGCGGAAGGCAAGGGTGTTCATCGCGAGGTGAAATCTGAAGGAAGCCGGATGCAAAATGCTGGCCTGACGAACAGGAAGCGGTTGAGGCGGCACAGCGGGGTAAGGTGGCACAAATCACCAAAGCTCGATACTCACACGGAACGCTGTGACGTACAGCCGACAGGCATAAGCAGGAAAGTCGCGCGAATTACCCCGGGATATCTGCCGCTCTGCCAGTGTGCTACCGGCGTCGTGAGGCGCCGGCATGGGGCGACAGAAGTCAGCCGACGCCGTAGTAGTGCTGCAAAACCGGCAGCGCGAAGGGCTGAACATGATTAACCGTGATTAGGACATTCGAACCCGATGATGATTAATGAAGCACAAGCGCAGGCAACTGCGGCCAGCGGCAGAGGAGACGGACGGTATTCGTCAGGGCTGCATGATGGCGCTGAAACCAGCACGGCGGCGGATGGGCAACCGAAAGCGGAAGTGCCGCTGACAACGGAAGCGGTGATAACGAGAGAAAACCTGATGTTGGCATATCAGCGCGTGGCGGAGTTGAAACCGTCGCTGAAGAAGAACAGGCCCAGCGTCAGGCAGGCATTGACTGACGGAAACTACCAGCCGCGGGCCATACGCAGAATGGACATCCCGAAGCCGGATGGCGGCGTGAGAACTTTAGGCATCCCGACGGTGTTGGACAGGCTTATCCAGCAGGCGATAGCGCAGCAGTTAAGCGCCATCGTGGATAAAAGCTTCTCAGACTCCAGCTACGGCTTCCGGCCGGGGCGCAGCGCATGGCAGGCGGTGCAACAGGCACAGCGTTAGATACGGAGCGGCAAACGGTGGGTGGTGGATATGGATCTGGAGAAGTTCTTTGACCGGGTGGCTCACAGACTCCTGATGACGCGTCTGGCCAGAACGATAAAGGACAGGCGGGTGCTGAGACTGATACGCCGCTACCTGAAATCGGAAATGGTTAAAGACGGGCAAAGGGAGAAACGGCAGGAGGGCATGCCGCAGGGTGGCCCGCTGTCGCCGTTACTGTCGAACATCCTGCTGGATGAACTGGATAAAGAACTGGAGCGACGTGGACACAGCTTCTGCCGCTACGCAGACGACTGCAACATCTATGTAAGCAGCCGGAAAGCGGGCGAACATCTGCTGGATGAAATCAGGGGGTTTGTGGAGAACAAACTGAAGCTGAAGGTGAATGAGAAGAAGAGCGCGGTGGCGCGCCCGTGGGAGCGGAGGTTCCTTGGGTACAGTGTGACATGGCACAAACAGGCGAAGCTGAAAATAGCCCTGACGAGCGTGAACAGGCTGAAGGAGAAAGTCCGCAGTCTGACCACGGGAAACCGGAGCAAATCAGTGAAAGCGACAATCAATGTCCTGACGCCAGTGCTGCGTGGATGGATAAGCTACTTCAGGCTGACGGAAGTTAGAGGAGTGCTGGAAGAACTGGATAGCTGGATCAAACGGAAACTGCGGTGCCTGTTGTGGCGGCAGTGGAAGAGACCGGGAACCCGGACGAAGAACCTGCAAAGAGCGGGGCTGAGTAAGGACAGGGCGATGATCTCAGCGTACAACAACCACGGGCCATGGTGGAACTCGGGGGCCAGCCATATGAATCAGGCGATAAAGAATGCGTGGTTCAGGAGGCTGGGTCTGATATCACTGCTGGAACAGCAGAGGCAGTTCCAGAGTTAACATGAACCGCCGTATGCGGAACCGCACGTACGGTGGTGTGAGTGGACGGCGGGAGTGATCCCGCCTCCTACTCGATGCACAGCCCCCCCCCAGCCTAGCAGGGGGTTCCGGAAAGCTTTCAGCTTTGAGCCAGTTATTAAAACCCCTTTTGATTTGTTAAAACACCTTGCGGTCTGGCAACTGCAAGTGTCAAACAAGAAATCAAAAGGGGGTCCCAATGGGGAACGAAAAGAGCTTAGGCACACCCGATGCAACTGTAAATATCACATAGTTTTTGTGCCAAAATACCGAAGACAGGTGTTCTACAGAGAGAAGCGTAGAGCAACAGGCAGTATTTTGAGAAAGCTGTGTGAGTGGAAAAGCGTACGGATTCTGGAAGCTGAATGCTGTGCAGATTATATCCATATGCTTGTGGAGATTCCGCCCAAAATGAGCGTATCCGGCTTTATGAGATATCTGAAAGGGAAAAGCAGTCTGATGCTTTACGAGCAGTTTGGTTATTTGAAATTCAAATACAGGAACAGGGCGTTCTGGTGCAGAGGGTACTACGTCGATACGGTGGGTAAGAACAGTAGGATATTTTTAAATGAGTATAAACCTCAAATGGTTAAACAGACTTCACCACCAAGAATATCTGTTGCCTGTATCGCACGGGAACACGCTGTCGTTATCAAAACAGGTGTCATCGGATGACAAGGGCATTATCTGACAATAAATCATTATCAATAAATTGGAATCATCAGCGACTCACTTATCGAAAAGTATATGTTCCACTAATTGGAGGATATCAATTTTACTGAAGAGTAGACAGAAAATGTAAATGTAGCGGGACTAAATAATTTTCTATATGCAAGTGCCCCGAACAAAAGAGAGGTGGCTACACAGTTTAAAAAATGGAGATACTTGAGCAAATGAGCAATGACTTTCCATGCAGAAATACTTATTACAATTATATACTGTCCTTATTTGGACAAGGCAGGGATCAACACGGTTTTCTCTTCTCGACAAAAGGTGAGTTATTACCTGACTGGGGCCAGGAATGCGTAAATTCACACTAAACATATTCACACTTTCCCTCGGTCTGGCCGTCATGCCGATGGTCGAGGCAGCACCAACCGCTCAGCAACAGTTGCTGGAGCAAGTTCGGTTAGGCGAAGCGACCCATCGTGAAGACCTGGTGCAACAGTCGTTATATCGCCTGGAACTTATTGATCCAAATAACCCGGACGTCGTTGCCGCCCGTTTCCGTTCTCTGTTACGTCAGGGCGATATTGATGGCGCGCAAAAACAGCTCGATCGGCTGTCGCAGTTAGCGCCGAGTTCAAATGCGTATAAATCGTCGCGGACAACAATGTTACTTTCTACGCCGGAGGGTCGTCAGGCACTACAGGAGGCACGATTGCTGGCGACTACCGGTCATGCGGAAGAGGCCGTGGCGAGTTACAACAAACTGTTCAATGGTGCGCTGCCGGAAGGTGACATTGCCGTCGAGTACTGGAGTACGGTGGCGAAAATTCCGGCTCGCCGTGGCGAAGCGATTCATCAGCTAAAACGCATTAATGCGGATACCCCGGGCAATACAGGCCTGCAAAATAATCTGGCGCTATTGCTTTTTAGTAGCGATCGCCGTGACGAAGGTTTTGCCGTCCTGGAACAGATGGCGAAATCAAACGCCGGGCGCGAGGGGGCCTCTAAAATCTGGTACGGACAGATTAAAGACATGCCCGTCAGCGATGCCAGCGTGCAGGCGCTGAAAAAATATCTCTCTATCTTTAGCGATGGCGATAGCGTGGCGGCTGCGCAATCGCAACTGGCAGAACAGCAAAAAAAGCTGGCCGACCCTGCTTTCCGCGCTCGTGCGCAAGGTTTAGCGGCGGTGGACTCTGGCATGGCGGATCAAGCCATTTCAGAGCTACTACAGGCTGTACGGGCAAACCCGAAAGACAGTGAGGCACTGGGGGCGCTGGGCCAGGCGTATTCTCAGAAAGGCGATCGCGCCAATGCGGTGGCGAATCTGGAAAAAGCCCTCGCACTGGACCCGCACAGCAGCAACAACGACAAATGGAACAGTCTGCTGAAAGTAAACCGCTACTGGCTGGCGATCCAGCAGGGTGATGCCGCGCTGAAAGCCAATAATCCTGACCGGGCAGAACGGCTGTTCCAGCACGCGCGCTGTGTCGATAACACCGACAGCTATGCGGTGCTGGGGCTGGGCGATGTGGCGATGGCGCGAAAAGATTATCCCGCCGCCGAACGTTATTATCAGCAGACGCTGCGCATGGAAAGCGGCAATACCAACGCCGTGCGCGGGCTGGCGAATATTTACCGCCAGCAGTCGCCAGAAAAAGCCGAAGCGTTTATCGCCTCGCTCTCTGCCAGCCAGCGGCGCAGTATTGATGATATCGAACGCAGCCTGCAAAACGACCGTCTGGCACAGCAGGCAGAGGCGCTGGAAAATCAGGGCAAATGGGGGCAGGCAGCAGCACTTCAGCGGCAACGACTGGCGCTGGCTCCCGGCAGCGTGTGGATTACTTACCGACTTTCACAGGATCTCTGGCAGGCCGGACAACGCAGCCAGGCCGATACGTTAATGCGCAATCTGGCGCTACATAAGCCAAACGACCCGGAGCAGGTTTACGCTTACGGGCTGTACCTCTCAGGTCACGACCAGGACAGGGCGGCACTGACGCATATCAACAGCCTGCCGCGCGCGCAGTGGAACAGCAATATTCAGGAGCTGGTTAATCGGCTGCAAAGCAATCAGGTGCTGGAAACCGCTAATCGCCTGCGAGAAAGCGGTAAAGAGACAGAAGCGGAAGCGATGCTGCGCCAGCAACCGCCTTCCTCGCGTATTGACCTCACGCTGGCTGACTGGGCGCAGCAGCGACGTGATTACGCCGCCGCCCGTGCTGCATATCAGAATGTCCTGACGCGGGAGTCAGCTAACGCTGATGCCATTCTTGGCCAGACGGAAGTGGATATTGCTGCCGGTGACAAAGTGGCGGCACGTAGCCAGCTGGCGAAACTGCCTGCCACCGATAACGCCTCGCTGAACACACAGCGGCGCGTGGCACTGGCGCAGGCGCAGCTTGGCGATACCGCTGCGGCGCAGCAGACATTTAACAAGCTGATCCCGCTGGCAAAATCTCAGCCACCGTCGATGGAAAGCGCGATGGTACTGCGCGATGGTGCGAAGTTTGAAGCGCAGGCGGGAGACCCAACGCAGGCGCTGGAAATTTACAAAGACGCTATGGTCGCATCCGGTGTGACCTCGACGCGTCCGCAGGATAACGACACCTTTACCCGGCTGACCCGCAATGACGAGAAAGATGACTGGCTGAAACGCGGCGTGCGCAGCGATGCGGCAGACCTCTATCGCCAGCAGGATCTTAACGTCACCCTTGAGTACGATTATTGGAGTTCGAGCGGCACCGGTGGTTACTCCGCTCTGAAAGCGCACACTACCATGTTGCAGGTGGATGCGCCGTATTCTGACGGGCGGATGTTCTTTCGCAGTGATTTCGTCAATATGAACGTCGGCAGTTTCTCCACGAATGCCGATGGCAAATGGAATGACAACTGGGGCACCTGTACATTACAGGGCTGTAGCGGCAACCGCAGCCAGTCGGATTCCGGTGCCAGCGTGGCGGTCGGCTGGCGCAACGACACCTGGAGCTGGGATATCGGCACCACGCCGATGGGCTTCAACGTGGTGGATGTGGTCGGCGGCATCAGTTACAGCGATGATATCGGGCCGCTGGGTTACACCGTTCACGCCCACCGTCGGGCCATCTCCAGTTCTTTGCTGACCTTTGGTGGACAAAAAGACTCCCCGGGCAATACCGGAAAAAAATGGGGCGGCGTGCGTGCCGACGGCGTGGGGCTAAGCCTGAGCTACGATAAAGGTGAAGCAAACGGGGGCTGGGCATCGCTTAGTGGCGACCAGTTAACCGGTAAAAATGTCGAAGATAACTGGCGCGTGCGCTGGATGACGGGCTATTACTATAAGGTCATTAACCAGAACAATCGCCGCGTCACAATCGGCCTGAACAACATGATCTGGCATTACGACAAAGACCTGAGTGGCTACTCACTCGGTCAGGGCGGTTACTACAGCCCGCAGGAATACCTGTCGTTTGCCATACCGGTGATGTGGCGGGAGCGCACGGAAAACTGGTCGTGGGAGCTGGGGGCGTCTGGCTCGTGGTCGCATTCACGCACCAAAACCATGCCGCGTTATCCGCTGATGAATCTGATCCCGACCGACTGGCAGGAAGAAGCTGCGCGGCAATCCAACGATGGCGGCAGCAGTCAGGGCTTTGGCTACACGGCGCGGGCATTACTTGAACGACGTGTTACTTCCAACTGGTTTGTCGGCACAGCAATTGATATCCAGCAGGCGAAAGATTATACGCCCAGCCATTTCCTGCTCTATGTACGTTATTCCGCCGCCGGATGGCAGGGTGACATGGATTTACCACTGCAGCCACTGAAACCTTATGCTAACGATTGATCAGTATAGGGGGCAGCACAAAGCGGCGCCCCTGCCACCCCACCCGGCATGTGGGGGCGCACTGGGCAGTTCGAGAAGTAGAGTTTATGCGAGTCAGGGAAGACTAAAACATCAAAGTAGTTGACTATAAACTTTGATATCCAGTAGTGTGGAACATTCTCCTTTCTCCGGATAAGACCTTTGCTTATCTGGAGAAATTATCTCTTCACTCATTAACAACATCAGGACAGAATTATTTTATTATCAATAAGTTTTTTTGTATGAAATCGTCGATATCCCCTTTTGCATTTTGCACGATATCTTCAGATACCGGATTTGACAGATATTCACTGTAACCCCATAACATGGCATCAAGCTGTCGTGCGATTCGCTTTGTATCAACGACTCTAAAAATATGTTCGTTTATACCACTCTGAATTATATCCGTGAGAACCTGTTGCCACTTTGCCAGACAAGTCTGTACCAGACATTTATAATTTTCATTATGACTGGAGAGTAACCACAAAGAACTGTATAGCTTACGGGATGGATCAGGCTTATCTGTAATCATCCCATCAATAAGTTCTCTTAACTTCGCTTTAGCTGATAACGGCTCAATGATGGTACAGAACTCTTCGAGTTCATTATTAAGAAATCCTTCAACGGCCTCAAGACTCAGTGTATGCCAGTCTTTAAAATAGTGATAAATGTGACTGCGCTATATTCCTAAATATTCCGTCAAATCACGAGTGGAAACCTTGTCTATACCTCTTTCCAGAAACAACTCTACTGCTCCCTTAAGAATTTTCTCTCTCATGAACCCTGCCTTCATTATCTTTCCTCATGTTGACTTTGAGCAGTTGCTCATGTAAATAGACCCGCTTTAGTTCCATACACTTTTTGAGATCCCGGGCTGGTAATGTTGTTGACGATATTCCTCCGGTGTCAGGTTGTTCAGTGATTCATGAGGGCGTTCACAGTTATATTCTGACAGCCATTGTTCCGTGATTTCACGCACTTCATTCAGCGTTCTGAACAGATAAAAATCGAGTATTTCTGTGCGATATGTTCTGTTAAAGCGTTCAATGAATGCGTTCTGTGTCGGTTTACCCGGTTGGATAAATTCCAGTTGTACTGTATGTTTCTCTGCCCATTCAGCCAGTGCCAGCGAGATAAATTCCGGACCATTATCCATGCGAAGCATTACGGGATATCCCCGGTTTGCTGCGATCTTGTCGAGGACACGAACCACTCGCTGAGCTGGTAAATTAAGGTCTATTTCGATAGACAACGCCTCGCGATTAAAGTCATCAACGACGTTGAACGTACGAAAACGACGACCACAAATCAGGGCGTCATGCATGAAGTCAACAGACCAACGCTGGTTTAACGCTTCAGGTGTAGCAAGCGGCGATGGATTACGTACCGGCAGACGCTGCTTGCCTTTACGACGAAAATTCAGCTTCAGCAGACAGTAAATACGGTGGACCCTTTTGTGATTCCACGGGTATCCCTGCCGTCGCAGAATCTGAAACAACTTTGGAAAACCATATCGTGGATACCGTTCAGCGGCAGCCTGCAGTGCAGAAATAACCGGCTCGTCATGTGTAGTATTCGGACGATAATGATAAACCGTTCTACTCAGGTTCAGGCTCCGACAGGCCTGACGGATACTAAGCCCGAACGTCGTTATCAGATGAGTGACCAGCTCACGCTTAAAGGCTGGTTTCAAAACTTTTTTCGATAATGTCTTTCAATGCCCGGTTCTCAAGGCTGATGTCAGCAAACATCTGTTTGAGACGCCTGTTCTCGTCCTCAAGATCCTTTATCTTTTTAATATCAGAGGCTTCCATACCACCGTATTTAGATTTCCAATTGTAGTAGGTCGCTTCAGAAATACCGGCCTCGCGGCAAACATCCTTGACAGTTCGTCCGGCTTCAACCGACTTAATCACAGCGATGATCTGATGCTCAGTGAAACGGGCTTTACGCATAACGCTCTCCTTCGTTGGCAGAATGAGTATGCCGGAAGATCTCTAAATGTGAATGGTTCGATTATACGGGATACTTACAAGTATGGATAACGAACCGAAAAATGAAGAGAAACGGCGGGATGAAATCAACCTGCTCTATGTAGCTGCCACGCGGGCCCGGAATACGCTTGTTCTGAACAGTGTACTTCACCAGATTCTGGCAAACCGTCGCTTCACCGGATGATTGCCTGGCCGTGACGAAAACAGCATGATACCGGTACTGGAACCGTGTTTTCAGGGAGTACCGGATATGTGGTTTTTTTCGACAGTTCTGTTTCTGCTCATTGTTATCTGTTGCGTGGCTGGCGTTGTGAATGCACTGGCGGTGCAGCGTGAATTACATGCACGCAGGGAGCAGGAATATCATGCCCGGATACGCGCGGAGACAGGTGAGCGTATCCGGCGGGAATGGTATGAGCAGTGCCGACAGAAAAGAACACAATAAATAAAAACAGCGATTACGAAGCAAAATGCATCGTGAGAGTACATTCAGTTATTTTTTATTATTTTGTTTTTTATAAAACAAAATAACAGGCATGGTTAATGCGAGGTGTTTTATAGAAAAATGCCCTCAGAGGAGATAGTGAGGGCATAAAGTAAAAACCGATTCGATGGATAGTCTGTTAATTATAATTTTAAATGGAAGTTTTAAAACATGCAGAAACAGGATGCAAACCGAAAGATAAAAAAATGTGATACAGAAAACAGAATATCACTATATCACGGTCAGCATGATGGCTGTCATTCTGCTGATGAGCAGTTGCTTAAGGAAGGTGCGAATAAGCAGGTCATTTCTTCCCAAGCTGACTCGCTGATTAAAATTTCGCGGAGTTGGGCCGATTTTTTTCCCG